>CALDWC010000118.1 GCA_937923945.1 uncultured Treponema sp. | reverse complement strand
ACAGGATTGGAAGGCAAACTACCCTGACAGCCTGAAAAAAGATTATGTTCCTTTTGAAGAAAGCAATGTGAAATTCTATAAAAGCGGAATAAATGCCAAAGTTCCACTGGATATAAAATAAGCACAGAAAAAGCACATAGCTGAAAGATTTTTAGGTCTTAAAGTCATGTGCTTTGTACTTATCAGTATTTTTCTAATCTCGATTTAAATTTCAGTGAAACCAAAACAATGATTAATTCGTTAACTCTATTTCTCTTTTAAGAAATTCTACCAATTCTTCAATTTCATGATTATCAGACGAAAAGATATAATTAATTATAATTTCAACCAAATCTTTCGTGTCTTTACGGATTTGGAATAATTCGTGTTCTAAGACAGAATATAACATCTTCCCATTTTTATCTTTTTCCTTTTTATGTTCTTGTTCTTTTTTATATCCTTTAATGATATCATCTAATGACTTCCCCCGAAATACGTAATCATTTAATTCTCTAAAAATAATCTGATCAACATTTATAACCAGTTTTTCCAACAAATATTTTTCCAAACTTTTAATAGGTAAAAAATTAGGCTTATTAGAAAAACCTATGTTTTCTTTTTTCATAAAGCCATTCACACTATCTTTAATATCTCTATCTAGAATAATTAATATTTTAGTAGTGCTCAAAGCTAAATTGGATCTGATGGAATCATAAGCAAAACGAATCACTTGAGTCCAACCGCCCACAGATATAACAAGAATTCGTTTATTTGCAAGTAGTCTTTCTTTTCTAAGAATCTTTTCAACAATTTCTTTAGCTAAATCATCCTCTACCATAATAATAAAATCATGACCATAATTTGACGATTCAAGATTTCTAGTTGCATAAACGGGATAACAAGGATTAATAATTTCAAGTGTTCCATCTACGTAATTTTGTAAATAAAATATATGTTGAGGAACTATACTCCTAATCAATTCTATTGAATGTGTAGAAAATAAAACTACAGTATTATTTTTTTCCGCTATTTCACTTAGAAAAAAAACCAAACGTCTCAATGCTGAAGAATGTAATGCCAGTTCAATCTCATCCAAAAACATAAATGCTGGATTTTGACCATAATTACCTTTTTTGATACGTCTCTCTATAGAATCTAAAATAGTTAACAACAAGTTTTCACCTGTCGACATATTCAATTGACTTATGGTTGTTCCTTTATTCTCATAATAATATGTTTTTCTTTTTAACCTCATTTTTTTTGCTTCATAATCCGCTAAAACATAAAGTCTGCTATAATATTCTTTGTCATCATGTAATATGATACCTAAATTTTCTTTAACAAACGAAGACGCAGCAATTAATCCATCTTTACTTACTGTAGATAGTTTAGATAACAAATTGTACTCTATGTCTTTAAATCTATTTCCAAAAACGATACTTCCTTCGTAAAAGCCCGTTATTCCAAGAAATTCACTTGGTTTCTTCCATCTTCCATTTTTCTCACATACTGTTCGTTTTTTTTCGTCAAATTCAAATTCAATATACGCCCCCTCTTTAGGGGTTCCAAAATAATCATCAAAAGATGGTACATAAAAAGCGGAGGCAGCACATGAAATAATTGTACTTTTTCCTGATGCATTTTCACCAGTAAGTGCATATAATCCTTTTTCAGTTGGTATCTCAAACTGAAAATCGCTTATATTTTTTATATTATGAATTTTCATTTTTATTCCCATAATTTCCATCCAATCATTCATCAATAATTTGAAAATTTAAGTTTTTACTCTAATAATCCTATATTATTAGAAGTCATCAATTCAACAACTCCCTTTTGAACCTGCTTTTTCTCATTTTTAGTATCAAAACAGTATCATTTAGAGAATTTTACTACATCAAAACCGCTCAACTCCTGTATTTTTAAGCCCTTTGTAACAGTAACATATTTGCTTCTGCTATTCCCATTCAATCGTGGCGGGCGGTTTTGATGTGATGTCGTACACGACGCGGTTGATACCTTTTACTTCGTTAATGATGCGGGTCGACACGGTTTCCAACACGTCAAAGGGGATTCGGACGATGCTCGCCGTCATAAAGTCATTCGTTTTGACTGCCCGCAAGGCGAGGGTATAATCGTAGGTACGGAAATCGCCCATAACGCCGACGGTGCGGTTGTTGCTGAGAACCGCAAAATATTGGCTCGCGGCGATTTTTGCTTTTTCGAGTTCTTCGCGGAAAATAAAGTCGGCTTCCCGAAGTATGGCAATTTTTTCCGGTGTGATGTCACCCATGATGCGGATTGCAAGTCCGGGACCGGGGAAAGGTTGGCGGTTGACGATTTTTTCCGGCAAGCCCAGTTCTTTTCCGAGGCGGCGAACTTCATCTTTGAATAAATCGCGGAGCGGTTCAACGAGTGATTTGAATTGGATGTTTTTGGGAAGTCCACCGACGTTGTGATGGCTTTTGATAACGGCTGAACCGGCGGCACCGCTTTCAACGACATCGGCGTAAATAGTACCTTGTGCTAAAAAGTCAACAGAGCCGATTTTTTTTGCTTCTTCTTCGAAAATGCGGATAAATTCTTCACCGATGATTTTGCGCTTTTTTTCAGGGTCGGCGACGTCTTTTAATTTTTGCAAATAACGGTTTGCCGCATTAACTCGTACAAAATTCATCGAAGCATTTTTGAAAGCATCTTCAACTTCATCGCCTTCATTTTTCCGCATTAAGCCGGTGTCCACAAAAATGCAAGTGAGGTTTTTACCGATTGCACGATCCAAGAGGGCGGCGAGTACGGACGAGTCGACGCCGCCGGAAAGTGCAAGGAGAACTTTTCCGCTGCCAATGTGCGTTTTCAGTTTTTGGATTTGTTCGTCCAAAAAATTTTTTATGTGCCACGTGCCTTTTGAGTCGCAAATTCCGAATAAAAAATTTTTGAGCATGTCGGAGCCATGTTCGGTGGGTTCGACTTCAAGGTGGAATTGAACTCCTGCAATTTTTCGATTTGCATCGTAGATGGCGACGTGTTTTGTATTTGCTGTTGACGCAATGGCGGTAAAGCCATCCGGGATTTTTTGCACGCAGTCAACATGGCTCATCCAAGTTATCACAGTTGACGGGAGGTTATTAAAAAGCGGATTATCGGTAACGGAAAGATTGGTTTCAGTTTTGCCGAATTCATTTTTGTCCGAACGGGCGACCGTACCGCCGAGAGTTTGTGCGATCGCTTGCATTCCGTAACAAATGCCTAAAATCGGAATGCCAAGGCTGAAAATCTCAGGGTCGGGGAGGGGAGCGCCTTTTTCATAAACGCTATTTGGTCCGCCGGTGAAAATAATGCCGATCGGGTTTTCCGTTTTTATTTTTTCCAAAGCATGTTTATAGCCGACGATTTCCGAATATACGTTTAAGTCTCTCACCCGGCGGGCAATGAGCTGACAGTATTGACCGCCGAAGTCGACAACAATAATTTTTTCCATTTGTGAGTTCATACCGTACATTGTACGGTATTCAAAGAAAAAAAGCAATGAGCCGTCCCAAAAAAGATTCGTGTTTTTCGGAACGGTTGCGTTTTACTAATGTGATGTTTTTTAAGGCAGTGCTTTATTTTTGGTAGTGCTCGGCAATTTCTTTTTCGAGAGCGGCAATACGCGCCGCATCAAGCGGGTGCGTACTTAAAAATTCCGGCATCGCTGCACCGTTGTTCATTTCTTCAAATTTCCGTAATGTTGAAATGGAACCTTCCGCATTATAGCCGGCACGCACCGCATACCGCAAACCGATCCTGTCCGCTTCATATTCGTTTTTGCGGGAAAACGGCAAGCTGATACCGACTTGGGCGCCGATCCCGTATGCTGCCAAAAACGCATTTGTTTTTTCAGGAGAATTTTTTCCCGCTGCCGCCTGAATAGCCACCGCACCCAGCTGAATCAGTAGCTGCTGACTCATTCGCTCGCTGCCATGATGACAGGTTACGTGAGCAATTTCGTGTCCCAGCACGTATGCCAGCTCATGGTCATTTATGATGTGCAGCAGCGACGTATAAATCGCCACCTTACCGCCCGGCAACGCAAATGCATTGATTTGATCCGATTCAATGACGGTAAACTTCCAATCGGCTTGCTGTATATCATCGCCGACCGCTTGAATGAGGCGCTTGCTCACCGCATCAACGCGGGCAATATCGACCTGATTTTTCGATACCGTTTCTTTTGCAAGTATTTCCTGATATGCTTCATTGCCCATTTCGATTTCTTGTTCAGTGCTGATCACATTGAAAGTACCGCGGTCGGCAACGTCATTGTGCATTGAAATGCAGGCAGTAAACAGCAACGAAAAAGTTAAAACAGCGAAAAAGCCTTTTTTTACTATTTTTTTCATGTGTAAGAATCCTCCATGATAGTAAGGTACAATTAAATTAACGTTTCACCGTGAAGATTTCATAAGGGTACTGATTAATTCAATCGAGAATTGAGGGCGTCCTAAAACTCGGGTTAGATTTTTAGAGACTATTTTTCAGTGCCCACCTTTAAAATCGTTGTTTCAAAAATGTTCAGAGCCACTTATACTGAACATTAGAAACAATAGGGAAACGCTGTTAAACGGCGTCAAGCCTTTAATCAGCGTTTCCCTAAATATCTTCACGTGAAAAGGGCATACTCATACAGCGGGGACCGCCACGTCCGCGAGAAAGTTCTCCGCAATGCATCGACAAAACACGAACACCCTTTTTGTCCAAAATTTCGTTGGTGATGTTGTTCCTATCATACACCACGACGGTGCCAGGGTTTATGCACAAAGTATTGGAGCCGTCATTCCACTGTTCTCGCTCCGCCGCGATTTGGCTTCCGCCGGCACAGGGAATTAAATCAACGGAGCCCGTACCCGTGTATTTTTCCAAAATTTTTTGCAAACTGGCATCACTTTGAGAAATGCTCACTTCTCCTTTTTTAGCACCTTTTTTAATTTCAAAAATTTTCAAAGGTCCGATAATTCCGGGATGATACGTAAATTTATCATAATCGATTTGGGTAAAAACCGTATCCAAATGCATAAACGAACGCGTTTTCGGAATATCAAGTGCAATCACCGTTTCGACATTGCTTTCGCTGTTAAAAAAGAGATTTTGACAAAATTCATCAATCGCTTCAACCGTTGTTCGTTGTGAAATACCGATTGCAACCGTCGTTTTTGAAATGTTGAGAATATCGCCGCCTTCGATACTCGCTGTTCCGTGTCTATCGTACAAAAGCGGCACTTTTCCCGCGTAATGAGGATGATAATTAAAAATGTAATGCCCGTAAATCGTTTCTCGATTGCGCGTTATGGAATGCATGCGGTTGATGCTGACCCCATTTCCGACACAAGCAAATGAATCCCGCGTAAAATATAAATTCGGCATCGGCTTTACAAAAATGCGCACACCTTTGTTGACGTATGCACTCAAACTGGCAAAAGGCGGAGCTTTAATTTCATCAAACATGATACCGCTCATGGTTTTCAACACCAATTTTTTGCAGTCGGAAATACTCGACAAAAATTCGTACAGCGCTGCTTTGTAGTAAATCGACTGAACTTCCGACTCCTGCACAAAGTCACGCAAAAAGTTTTCACGGATTTCGGCACTCGCCGCTAACGTTTCAGCCGCCAAATCTTCGAGGTATAAAACCTGCGTGCCTTCGCTACGCAAAATACCCGCAAACTCATCGTGTTCCGCCTGCGCATTTTTCAAGTACGGAATATCGTCAAACAGCAGTTCTTCCAACGAGTTCGGCGTCAATAAAAGCAATTCGTCGCCCGGACGATGTAGCATAACCGTTTTCAGTTTTCCAATTTCACTGGTAACATTAATAATCGACATACAATTATTTTATCGGAAGTAAAATTTTTTTTCAAGGTGCCGGTTGATTGTACGACAATGATACTGTATCAATCTATGATATCACAAGCGTAAACGGTATAGCGCAGAATTACCGCGGAATTTTTTCCTTAAAAAAAAATCGCAAAACGATGCTTTTTGTGCATAAAATACAATTTGCGGCAAAAAAAAGACCGTGGTCTCAAGAGAAAGCGCTAATTAAAGGCTTGGCGCCATTTAAAAGCAAACTTTGCAGAAGTAAAGTACTCCTTTATTGTTTCTCAATGTTCAGCATTATTAAGGTAGATTCTGGACATTTGCGAAACGATAGATTTTAAGAGTTGGCACCAAGACGGTTGTGAACAAAAAACGTTCGGTGTATGCGATTTACATAAAACGGAAAATAAAAGTCTTTACTTTTTTTATAAAATCGGATAAGATGAAAGACGCGATCCGTTAGCTCAGTTGGATAGAGCGGCTGCCTCCTAAGCAGCAGGTCGGACGTTCGAATCGTCTACGGGTCAGGAGAAAAAATATGGATTTACAAAAAAATTTTGAAAAATACGCCGAGCTTCTTTTGAAAAAGGGCTTGAACATTAAAAGCGGAGAATGCTTTACGCTGTCCGTTCAGGAAGAAACGCTGCCGCTTGCCCGCGTTATTGCACGGCAGGCATACAAAATGGGCGTAAAGGATATTATTTTTTTATTCAGCGATGATGATATGACTTTGTCGCGGTATTTGTATGCAAATGATGCTGCGTTTGAAGAATTTCCGAAGTTTAAAGCCGATTACGCGGAAGCATATCTCAAGGCGGGCTATCACCGCCTTGCGCTGCGTGCGGCAAATCCGGAGCTTTTAAAAAATGTCGATCCGAAACGTTTGGATACGTGGGAAGCGGTTTCGGCAAAGGCAAATAAGCATTTGCGGAAATATACGATGAACAATATGGTCAAGTGGGTGGTCGCTTCCGCCGCTTCGCCGGTTTGGGCTAAATCCGTATTTCCCGATTTGCCTGTGGAAAAGGCGGTTGAAAAATTGTGGGAAAACATTTTTGCGGCGACCCGTGTAAATCTCGACGACCCGATTGCGGCTTGGACAGAGCACGACAAAAAGCTCAAAAAATACAGCGCTTTTTTGAACAACGCACAATTTACCAAACTTCTTTACAAAGGACCGGGAACCGATTTGGAAGTAGGCTTGGTCGAAAATCATATCTGGCAAGGCGGATCCGGCAAGTCAAAAGACGGAACAACTTTTTTTGCCAACATTCCGACCGAAGAAATTTTTACGATGCCGCATGCTGATAAGGTCAACGGCATTGTGAAAGCGACTAAACCGCTCATTGAGTTGGGCAACACGATTGAAAATTTCAGTTTTACGCTAAAAGACGGCAAAATTGTTGATTACACGGCTGAAAAAGGAAAAGATGTGTTAAAAACGCTGCTATCAATCGACGAGGGAGCTTTGCATTTCGGAGAAGTTGCGTTGGTTCCGCACGATTCGCCGATTAGCAATACGAACATTCTTTTTAAGAACACGCTTTTTGATGAAAACGCTTCCTGCCATTTTGCATTTGGCGGTGCGTATGCGGATACGATTGAAAACGGTGAAAATCTTTCCGCTGCCGACAAGAAAAAAGCCGGCATGAACGAATCGATGACCCACGTTGACTTTATGGTTGGCGGACCCGAACTTTCGATTATCGGTGTGGATAAAAACGGCAAGGAAGTTGAAATTTTAAAAAACGGCAACTGGGCTTTTTAGTAAATATTCGCACAGCGGTAGGCAAGTTACAAAGGTTTTTAACTTTTCTCCGGTTTGTATAAAAAACAAATATTTTGTGTTATATTTTGAGATGGAAACCGATACGGGATTTGTGTCGTTTTTATTCTCCAAGAAGCTTTTCAATGGAATAAAAAGATGCAGAATATTTGGACATTAAAACCGATTGGGTGTCTAAGCTGATGTTACGCACGGTGATGAGGGAAATTTAGAAAAACTAAGGTATCTTAAACAAATATCTAAAAGCATCAGTTTTTAGAGTTGCCGATTCGTATCGCTTTTCGCCGCTTCATTATTGTATTGCGATTGACTTTTGTAAAAAAATAGTATAAAATTACCGAATAAGGTGATGATATGTCGGTAGGAATGATTGTTTCGATGATGCGGGAAAGCATCTTTATGGTTTTTATTTTAGCGGCGCCGGTTTTGATTTCGGCTTTGCTGGTCGGATTAATTATTGCAATTTTGCAGGCAACCACTTCAATTCAAGAGCAAACTTTAACTTTTGTTCCTAAAGTTTTTACCATTTTAGGCATTCTCGCTTTGCTGGGCGGCTGGATGTTTACCATGCTGCGGAATTACACGGTAAATCTTTTTTCTTTTATTTCGAAAATGTAGCTTTAAAAACGTTAATTATCAAAATATCGGCACGTTTTAAATTGTTTAAGATAAAGATAAAAATAAAAAGAAATCGCCCCTATAAGGTAACTTTATGTACGATGCGGCTTGGGGTTAGGTTTCCGCCGCATCAAATAAAAAACTGATGTAGTGATCTTCGAGGGTGCTTTTTGGCCCTTCAATGTTCAAAAGTTTTCGTGCTGTAGCGTTGTTGCGCCTTTCAATGTAGGAAAAATAAAATCGGCGGGGATCATTTTTTTCAAAGCGTTGCTCTGTCCCTAAAAGCCGATTTACTTCCTGTCTGTCGATCGCGCTGATTCCTTTTCGTCGCAGCTCTCGTCGTAAAAAATTAATGTTTTCATACGAAACGCCGAAAAGAAATTCTTCAAGTGCCATTGAAATTTCTTCTACGTGGATTTTTGCGATCATAAACTTTTGCCACGTCTCGTCGAGCTCCATCGAAAGTAAAAAAAGCTCGCTGGTTCCCAACATTGTGCCGAAAACGGGGGCGATTTGCTCCCGTGCGCGCCATACCTTGCTCAACACGGATGCAAACTTTTCAACGTTGCTGTCGATGCGATATTCCCAAAGGCGGGCTAAAAACTTGGAAATGCGCTTTTTTAAGTTGTGCCCGACGGTGCGGTTTTCCAAAATAGAAATATATACATCTTCCGCCATGATGCTGAACATAACATTTTGCGCGGCGACGGTTATTCGCTTTACATATTCGAGCGGCAGTAAGTAGCTTTCCGCGATTTTGGATATCGCAATAAAAAAATTGAACTTCGCAATCAAATAGCCGCGTCCCAAAACCGATTTGGTCGGCAGAGAAAGTTCCCGCATCGCGTTCGAAGCGCTGCTCATTTTTTCAATGAGCGTTTCTTCGCTGCGCACATCGCCGACAAATTCGGAAGTTTGAATCACCGACGGAAAAGCCGACATTGCTTTTGCCAAGTTTTCCAGACGCAGCAGTTTTTCGGAAATATCGCCAACGATGTCATCGCTTTCATAACGCAGTCGATCACATACATCCGTTAAAACCGTTTTTTCATTTTCATTGAGTACAATGATGTTTCGGAAAAAGTTTTTTTTTCCTGTTTCGTCTGAAATTTCCATCTGCTCTTCCTATTAGTTTTTCAAAGCGCTTCAATTATAAAATAAGTTTAAAAAAAATAAAAGGGGAAAACTATGAAAATTCGATATTTTTTTAATTTGTTGTTTTTTCAAAGCCTTTCAAAAAGTTTTTATAAAAAAATGTTAAAGTTTTTTTCAAAAGTACTTGACAAAAATGTTTTTTTTTGATATTGTGCTAAAACTTATAAACACGGTATTTTATACGGTGTACTATGCTCCTGTAGCTCAGACGGCAGAGCACAACCATGGTAAGGTTGGGGTCAGCAGTTCGATTCTGCTCGGGAGCTTGGAAAAATTGCGGAGGATTTTATGGCAAAAAAAACATCGGTTGAACTTGTTGCGCTTCAGTGCAGTGAATGCAAACGAAAAAATTACACGACTTCAAAAAACAGAAAAAATATTCAAGGAAAACTTGAGTTTATGAAGTATTGTCCGTTTGATCACAAGCATACGCTCCATAAAGAAACAAAAATCAAATAAATTTTTGCGGTTGTTTTTACGTAAAAACCGCTACTTGTTCGGAAAACGAATCGATGTTTTAGATTGGTTTTCTCAACAAGTACTCTTAGGCCAATAACTCCAATGGTAGAGTGTCGGTCTCCAAAACCGAATGTTGAGGGTTCGAGTCCTTCTTGGCCTGTTTCATACGTAAAATTCTTTACTTGAGGATAGAATGAAACTGATTAATTTTTTTAAAGAATCTTATGCAGAATTAAAAAAAGTTGTTTGGCCGGCATTCCCCGAAGTTTTAACTTCGCTTAAACTGGTGTTGCTTTCGACGTTTTTCATTGCAATTTTTTTAGGCTTGCTTGACGCATTGTTCGTCGCCGGAATAAACTGGCTGTTTTAGGTTTATTATGGCAAAAGAATGGTATATACTGCACACGTATGCCGGATATGAACGTAAAATCGAACAAGCGATTCGTGTTTTGCTTGAACGCGGCAGTTTGTCATCCGATGTGATTACCGATTTGAGCATTCCGGAAGAAACGATAACGTCAACGACAAAAACCGGAAAAAAGAAAGAAACCAAAAAGGTTTTTCTTCCCGGATATTTGCTTGTTGAGATGGATTTACCGGAGCTCGGTTGGCGCGAAGTGTGTTCAAAGCTGAAACGGATTCCCGGCGTGAGCGGGTTTTTGGGAACAACCGGCGGTAATGCGCGTCCGGTTCCTATTTCGGCGGATGAAGCAAAAGAGATTCTACAAAAAACCGGTGAAATTAAATCCGATAAGACATCGTTAAAATCACATGTGTATAATGCCGGTGATAAAGTAAAAATCATTGACGGTCCGTTTGTCAGTTTTTCGGGTACGATCGGTGAAATTATGCCGGATAAAAATAAATTACGAGTTTTAGTGACAATTTTTGGGCGTATCACGCCGGTCGAAGTGGATGCTTCACAGATTGAATTGATTTAAAATAAACGTGTCTCCGTAAAAGTGAATTTTACCGAGACATATATATGTAACGAGTTGGAAATTATGGGAGGAAGAAATTCCGTTTGTACCAGAAGGAGAAATAGATGGCGAAAAAAAAGGTGACGGCGCAGGTGAAACTCCAGTGCCCTGCCGGAAAAGCTACTCCTGCGCCTCCTGTCGGACCCGCGTTGAGTCCGCACGGCGTGAGTGCACCGCAGTTTGTGCAGCAATTTAATGATCGCACAAAGTCAATGGAGCCGGGTTTGATTATTCCGGTCATTGTGACCGTGTACAGCGACAAGAGTTTTACATTTGAGTTAAAAACTCCGCCTGCCGCTGTGTTAATTAAAAAAGCCTGCAAAATCGAAAAAGGTTCTGACAATGCCCTGTTGAACAAAGTCGGAAAACTTTCAAAAAAGGACTTGGAAGAAATCGCAGCGAAAAAATTGCCTGACCTCAACGCGAATGACATTGAGGCTGCAAAGAAAATTGTAGCGGGAACGGCAAGAAGTATGGGCGTGGAGGTTGAACGATAATGAAGCACGGAAAAAAATATAACGAATCCTTGTCAAAAGTTTCGAGAACCGACACCTATAGCCTCGACAAAGCGGTTGACTTGGTAAAGTCGATTAAGTTTGCGAAGTTTGATGAAACCGTTGAGCTTCATGTTCGAGTTAAATTGGATAAGGGGCAAACACTTCGTGACACTGTTGTGTTGCCGCACCAATTCCGCGGCGAAAAGAAAATTTTAGTGTTTTGTACCGATGATAAAGTTCAGGAAGCCTTAAATGCCGGAGCGGCGTATGCCGGTTCTGCCGAGTACATTGAAAAAGTGAAGGGTGGTTGGTTGGATTTTGATATTGCGGTGGCAACTCCCGATATGATGCGTGATGTCGGACGTCTCGGACCGGTATTGGGTCGACGCGGTTTAATGCCGAACCCGAAATCGGGGACGGTTGCAACCGATATTACGGCAACGATTAACGCCTTGAAAAAAGGTCGTACTGAATTCCGTGCAGACAAAGGCGGAGTGGTTCATTTGGCGATCGGAAAAGTTTCGATGGATTCAAACAAAATTGTTGAAAATATTTCGGCGGTTTTAAGTGAAATTGATCGAAAAAAACCGGCGGAAGCAAAGGTTGATTTTGTTCAATCCGTTTCAATCAGTTCAACTATGGGTCCCGGTGTTTGGGTAAACAACACGATAGGAGAGTAGTATGGCGTTAAGAACAAAAAATCCGAAAGAGATAAAACAAAATGCAATACAGCAGTTGACTGATGAGTTGAAAAATGCGTCTTCACTCATTGTTACCGAATATCGCGGTATGACAGTACTGCAGATGACGGATTTACGGAAAAAATTGCGCGAAAACGATACAAAGTTCAAAATTGTGCGCAACAATTTTGCGCGTATTGCATGTGAAAACTTAAAAATCGAAGGCGTTGCAGAACACTTGGTCGGTCCGGTTGCGATTGCGTTTGTTTCCGGTGAAGCAAATGAAGCCGCAAAAACAATTTTCGACTTTAACGAAACTGCACCTGCTTTGGTAGTGAAATGCGCTGTTGTTGACGGTGAATTTTATGATGCGAAAAAAATTGAAGCTTATTCAAAATTGCCGGGCAAAAAGCAGCTTATTTCTATGTTTATGTCGACGCTCAACGCAACAACTTCCAAGTTTGTACGAACTTTGCAAGCGATTGTAGATAAAGGCGAAAAAGAGGCATAAGAGGCGCTGGATAATTCAATTGAGAATTAATCCGTGCTTTTGTAATGACGGTTTACAGGTGGATTTTGGTTCGCTTGTATTTTTACGAAAAAAAAATAAATTTGTGCGGTTCAGGCTTCAGTGAGTAGCCCCTGTTCCGCGGGTATTTTAAGGAGAAGATAATGGCAACTTTAACAAACGAACAAATTATTGAAGCGATCGAGGGAAAAACAATCCTTGAGCTGTCGGAGCTTATTAAAGCGATGGAAGAAAAATTCGGTGTAACTGCAGCTGCTCCTGTAGCAGTTGTTGCCGGTGCTGCCGCACCTGCTGCCGAAGAAAAAACGGAGTTCACGGTAACCCTGAAAGGCTTGGCAGATCCGGGCAAAAAAATCGCGGTTATTAAGGAAATCCGCAACCTCGTACCGGGCTTGGGCTTGAAAGAAGCTAAAGAATTGGTAGAAGGCGCTCCGAAAGTTGTTAAAGAAGATGTATCAAAAGAAGAAGCAAACAAAATCAAGGAAGCTCTTGTTGCTGCCGGAGCTGATGTTGAAATTGCTTAATCGAAACGGCATACTTCAGTAAATTTTTGATTAATAAGACTTCCTAACCTCTGAAAAAGAGTTTTGCTAGGAAGTCTTTTTGTGGTTGAACGGCGCGTATCAGTATCGCTGACCGTGTACGTAAGTTGCATGTATCTTGTTAACTTGGTGGGGTTTAAAATGTTAGCAAACGAAAAAGAAATCAAACGGAAGTATTTGGGTAAAAATATTCAAAGTTTTTTGGACCTTCCGGACTTAATTGAAACTCAGCGTAATTCATATAAAATGTTTTTGTCGGGAATTGAAGGCGACAAAAGCGACAGTCATGAAGAAATCGGATTAAAGGATGTTTTTGAAACAACGTTTCCGATTGAAAGCCCGACCGGAGATATGCGGCTTGAATTTAGAAATTATTCTTTGGATTATGACAGCATAAAATTTTCCGAAATTGAATGTAAACAAAAAGGTCTTTCCTATGCGGTGCCGCTGAAAGCGGAAATTGACTTGGTGTTTACCGAAACTCATGAAATCCGCCGCAAGGAAATTTACTTGGGCGATATTCCGCTGATGACCGACCGCGGAACTTTTATCATAAACGGCGCCGAACGGGTTGTCGTTGCGCAAATTCACCGTTCACCGGGCGTTATTTTCTCTCATGACAAGGGTGTGTACTCCAGCCGCATTATCCCGTATCGCGGCACCTGGTTGGAATTTGAAATTGATCAAAAAAATAATTTAATTTTTGCAAAACTGGACAGAAAGAAAAAAATTTTGGCAACAATGTTTTTGCGTGCAATCAGTTTTGCAACTGCTGAAAAAAACAGTGACGGAACTGAAAAACGGGTACGCATTTTTGATACTCGTGAAAAAATTATTGAAGCGTTTTATAAAACGAAGCAAGTTGCCGTTACAAATAATACTGCTGACTATGACACGATTACCGGCAGTATTTTAGCAAAAGACGTGTTCATAACCGATGAAGCGGGAGAACAAAAAAAACTGTATCAAGCCGGTGCAAAAATTCACCCGCACAATATCGATGAAATGGTACAGCTCGGTATTACCGAGATTTCCGTTATTGATTTTGAAGCGGAAGGTTCGCTTGACTCCCCGATTATTATCAACTGTTTTGAACGGGAAGAAATGAAATATACTCCCGACCCGATGGCGTTTGATGAACCGACATTCGAGGACGCAATTTCGTTGGTGTATCAATCGCTGCAGCCGGGGAATCCGATGACGATTGAAGATGCGGCAAAAGATTTGGAGTCGCTCTATTTTTCGACTCGCCGATATGATTTGGGACGGGTAGGGCGGTACAAAATTAACAAAAAGTTTGACTATCAGGATGACGTAAGCACTTCGACGTTAATTTCCGCTGATATTACGGAAACGATGAAATACTTGATTGAAGTGTTCGACGGTAAAAATTCCATTGATGATATTGACCATTTGGGGAATCGACGCATTCGTGCCGTCGGTGAATTTTTAACGACGACGCTCAAAACGGCGTTTTCACGCATGGCGCGTATTGCCTCAGATCGCATGAGCCAAAAAGAACTTGAAACGCTCAAGCCGCAAGACCTCATTTCGATTAAACCGATTGTTGCCGCTTTGAAAGAATTTTTCGGTTCAAGTCAGCTTTCGCAATTTATGGATCAGGTAAATCCGCTCGCGGAACTTACCCACAAGCGCCGATTGAGTGCATTGGGACCGGGCGGTCTTTCACGTGAGCGGGCGGGTTTTGAAGTTCGCGATGTTCACTATACGCACTACGGACGTATGTGTCCGGTTGAAACGCCGGAAGGGCAGAACATCGGTTTGATTGTTTCGCTCGCAAACTATGCACGCGTTAATGATTACGGCTTTTTGGAAGTTCCTTACGTAAAGGTAGAGAATGGAACGGTAACCGGTAAGGTCGACTACTTAACGGCGATTGATGAAGATAAATATTACATTGCGCAAAACTCCGTTGCTGTTCAGGACGACGGAAAGTTTGCAACCGATTTGGTTTCGTGCCGTCGTCAGGGCGATTATACTTCCCGTAGTCCGAAGGATATTCAGTACATGGACGTTTCACCGAAACAAATCGTTTCGGTTTCTGCATCGCTCATTCCGTTTTTGGAGCATGATGATGCGAACCGAACCCTCATGGGCTCAAACATGCAGCGGCAGGGCGTTCCGCTTTTGTTCCCGGAGCCGCCGCGGGTTGGTACCGGTATGGAAGGAAAGTGTGCATACGATTCCGGCGTTATCGTTAAGGCAAAATATGCGGGAACCGTGACCTATGTTTCCTCCGATAAAATCGTGATTGAACGGAAATCGAAAGCGAAGGATGAGCCGACTGAAGATACTTATGAGTTGCAAAAATATCAGCGGACAAACCAGGATACTTGTTATCATCAAAAACCGATTGTCGCCCCCGGTCAAAAAATCAATGAAGGCGATGCGATTGCCGACGGACCGGCAACGTACAAAGGCGAACTTGCGCTGGGACGGAATATTTTGGTCGGTTTTGTACCGTGGTATGGGTATAACTATGAAGACGCCGTTTTGATTTCTCAACGTGTGGTAAAAGAAGATATGTTTACTTCAATTCATATTAAAGAGTTTATGATTGAAGTGCGTGAAACGAAATTGGGACTTGAAAAATTAACTGCCGACATTCCGAACCGTTCTGAAAAGAGTTTGGATCAGTTGGATACGGAAGGAATTATCCGCATCGGGGCAAAGGTAAAATCCGGTGATATTTTGGTCGGAAAAATTACGCCTAAAAACGAAACGGATACCACACCGGAATATAAATTATTAAATTCAATCTTCGGTGAAAAATCCAAGGATGTGCGGGATTCGTCGCTTCGGGTGCCGCACGGTATTGAAGGAACCGTTATCGATATTCAGCGTTTAAAACGTTCAGCGGGAGATGATTTAAATCCGGGCGTTGACGAAGTGGTTAAAGTGTTAATCGCAACCAAGCGAAAACTGCGCGAAGGCGATAAAATGGCAGGACGACACGGTAATAAAGGTGTTGTTGCAAAAATTTTACCCGAAGAGGATATGCCATACTTGGAAGACGGTACGCCGCTTGATGTGTGCTTAAATCCGCTCGGTATTCCGTCGCGAATGAATGTCGGACAAATTTTGGAGTCGGAACTTGGTTTGGCAGGGGTAAAGCTGGATGAGTGGTATGAATCACCGGTTTTCCAGTCGCCGACCACCGAGCAAATACAGGAAAAGCTCAAAGAAGCGGGTTTGCCGATTAATTCGGAGCAATGGGTGCGAGACGGCAGAACGGGCGAACGATTTAAAAATCAGGTTTTTGTCGGCGTCATTTACTTTTTGAAGCTCCACCACTTGGTTGACGATAAAATGCACGCCCGTTCAACGGGACCGTATTCGCTTGTAACGCAGCAGCCGCTCGGCGGTAAGGCGCAGTTCGGCGGTCAGCGTTTGGGTGAAATGGAAGTGTGGGCGTTGGAAGCCTACGGGGCGGCGAATACGTTACAGGAATTTTTAACGATTAAAAGTGATGATATGCAGGGGCGTTCAAAAATATATGAAGCTATTGTCAAGGGCGAGCCGTCCACTTCGGCCGGTATTCCCGAATCTTTCAATGTTTTGGTTCAGGAACTTCGCGGCTTGGCATTGGATTTCAGGATTTTTGACTCAAAAGGACAGCCGCTCGGGTTAACCGAACGGGATGATGCACTTATCGAAAAAGAAAAAAACGGTGAATTGGTGCATTAGGTGAACGCTGATGAAAGGCTTGGCGCCGTTTAGTAGCGTTTCCTCATTGTTTCTCAATGTTCAGCATGGTAAGGAACATTTGCGAAACAACAGATTTTAAAGGTTGGCACTGAAAGGTAACCTTTTAAAAACAGCAGTATTTGAAAGACAACCTTAATTCTTGATCGAATGAATCAGTGTCTCCTCAGGGAGAAAAAATATGCGTGAAATGAAAGATTTTGGCAGCTTACAAATTAAACTTGCGTCACCTGAAACCATCCGAGCGTGGTCATACGGTGAAGTAACGCGAGCTGAAACAATAAACTATAGAACGTTGCGCCCCGAGCGGGATGGGCTTTTTTGTGAACGAATTTTCGGCACCACGAAAGAGTGGGAATGCTATTGCGGAAAATTCAAATCCATACGGTACAAGGGCGTAGTCTGCGACCGCTGCGGTGTTGAAGTAACGCACTTCCGTGTACGCCGTGAACGCATGGGGCATATTGAGCTTGCCGCTCCGATGTCGCATATTTGGTACTACCGCTCGGTACCGAGTCGCATGGGCTTATTGCTGGATATACCGGTTAACTCGCTTCGCTCGGTTTTGTACTATGAACGCTATATCGTTGTGGAACCCGGAGATACTGATTTAAAAGTAAAGCAGCTTTTAACTGAAGAAGAATATGCGGAAGCACGCCAGCGATATGGGGATTCTTTTACCGCGGAAATGGGGGCGGAAGCTATCCAAAAACTGCTGCGGAACCTCGATCTCGATGCGATGATTGCGGAATTGCGCGCGGAAATGGTCGAAAAAGGCAAAAAAAACGATAAACGATTTTTACGCCGCATTGAAATAATCGAAAACTTTTTGGAATCGGGCAACAAACCCGAATGGATGATTTTAACGGTTATTCCGGTGATTCCGCCGGATTTACGCCCGATGGTGCAGCTTGACGGGGGACGTTTTGCAACGAGTGATTTGAACGACTTGTACCGCCGGGTTATTCACCGAAACGGACGATTAAAAAAACTTTTGGATATGAAGGTTCCGGATATTATTATCCGAAACGAAAAACGAATGCTGCAGGAAGCGGTTGATGCTCTCTTTGATAACTCAAAACGAACGCGAAGCAGTAAGGGCTCGGCAAACCGCCCGCTGAAATCCATTTCGGATATGTTAAAAGGTAAGCAGGGACGGTTCCGCCAAAATTTGTTGGGAAAACGCGTCGATTATTCGGGGCGTTCGGTTATTGTTGTCGGACCGCAGTTAAAACTGTGGCAGTGCGGGTTGCCCACGAAAATGGCGCTGGAGCTGTTTAAGCCCTTTATTATGCGGAAGTTAGTCCAAAAAGAAGTGGTTACCAACATTAAAAAAGCAAAAATTCTTGTAGAACAGGAAGCTCCCGAAGTATATGCCCTTTTGGACGAGGTTGTCAGTGAGCATCCGGTATTGTTGAACCGGGCACCGACGCTACACCGTCTGGGTATTCAAGCATTTGAGCCGGTGTTGGTTGAGGGAAAAGCGATTAAACTGCATCCGCTCGTGTGTAAAGCATTTAATGCGGACTTTGACGGCGACCAAATGCCGGTTCACGTACCGCTCACGAATGCGGCAAAAATGGAATGCTGGAATTTAATGCTTTCCGCACGGAACTTGCTTGACCCTGCAAACGGAAAGACAATTGCATATCCGACCAAGGATATGGTTTTAGGTTTATATACGCTGACAAAGCCGCACGTGCTCAAAGACGGAGAGCCGGTAAAACGGTTCTTTAGCACAAATGAGGTTCTGCTTGCGGCGGATAAGGGATCCCTTGATTGGCAGGAGCAAATTGATTTTAAGCTGAATGATGAATATATCCGTACAACGGCAGGGCGGATTGCTTTTAACGATTTATTGCCGAAAGAAATTGACTTTGTAAACGAAACGCTGGATGATAAAGCGATCCGCCGCTTGATTGAAAAATGCTTCAAAAAGCACGGCTCATGGATGACGGTTCGTTTACTGGATATTCTCAAGGACACGGGATTTTACTATGCGACGTTCTTCGGATCAACGATCAGTATGGACGATATTATTGTGCCGCCTGCAAAGGCGACGCTGTTGGAAGAAGCTAACAAAGAAATTTTGTCCATCTACAATCAGCACCGAAGTGGACATATTACGCAGGATGAGCGTTATAATCGTGTTGTTGAAGTGTGGTCAAAAACCAACGATGAGCTGACGAACGAAGTTATTAAGAGCTTGGAAGCAGACCGCGACGGCTTTAATAACATTTATATGATGTCCATTTCCGGGGCGCGCGGTAACCGTACGCAGATCAGTCAGCTTGCCGGAATGCGTGGTCTTATGGCGAAGCCGAACGGTGAAATTATTGAGTTGCCGATTCGTTCGAACTTTAAAGAAGGCTTAACCGTTATCGAATTTTTCTTGTCGGCGAACGGGGCGCGAAAAGGATTGACCGACACGGCATTGAAAACCGCTGAAGCGGGATACTTAACCCGCCGACTCGTCGATATTGCGCAGGATGTCGTGGTTACCGAAGATGATTGCGGCACCATTAATGGTATTGAATATGAAGCGATTAAAAACGGTGATGAAATTGTAGAATCTCTTGCGGAACGAATTTGTGGTAAGTATACGCTGGAGCGTGTGTTGCACCCGATTACGCACGAGTTGATTATTGATGTAAACGAATATATTACCGATGAAATTGCAAAACAAATAGAAGAAGCCGGTATCGAAAAGGTGAAAATTCGAACGGTGTTGACCTGCGAGTCGCAGCACGGTGTATGTGTCAAATGCTACGGACGCGACTTGGCGCGGAACCGCATTGTGCAAATCGGTGAAACGGTCGGTATTATTGCGGCGCAATCCATCGGACAACCGGGTACCCAGTTGACTATGCGTACCTTCCACGTTGGAGGAACCGCTTCAAAGAGTGCCGAAGAGCATCAACTCATTTTTGATAATTATGCGATTATTCCGACGAAGCTTACCGGACGCAATACCGTGTTGGAAAACGGTAACTTGCTTTTTACACGAAAGGGCGAACTAACCTTTACAAAAGTGTTAAAAGAGTTCACCGTTGAAAAAGGCGATAAGGTTTTGGTGGATGAAAACGCGCCGGTGATTAACGGGACGGAAGTGATAAAAAAAGCGGACGACACGGTGGTGAAAAGTACCGTCAACGCATTTGCGATGCTCAAAGATACTAAGCTCATGCTGATTACTCCGAACCATAGTTGCGAAATCAAGGAAGGCTCGACGGTAACGCTGAAATTGAATGAGTACGTGCCAGCGGGACAGCCGGTTGCGAGCTTTGACCCGTTTGCCGATCCGATTTTGTCCGAACAGGAAGGCTATGTCCGCTTTGACGATATTATTGCAGGGTCGACACTCGTTGAAGATATCGATGAGGAAACGGGTGTTGTTGAAAAGCGAATCAGTGATTTACAACTCGAAAAACGCCAGCCGCGCGTGTATATTTCCGATGAATCGGGGAATCCGATTTCAGACGACTCGTACTTTTTGCCGAGCGGTGCGCTTCTTCTGGTTGAAGACGGGCAACACATCAAAGCTGGCGATATGATTGCAAAGATTCCGAAAAGTGCGGCAAAAACGAGCGATATTACCGGTGGCTTAACGCGCGTTTCAGACCTTTTGGAAGCGAGGCGTCCGGCAAAACCGAGTGTTTTGTCAAAGATTTCCGGTGCCGTTACGATTAAAAAAGGCTTACTAAAAAGCAAGCGAACGATTATTGTGCGGGATATTTACGGAAAAGAGTTTAAACATTTGGTGCCGATTAATGCACGTCTTTTGGTACGTGACGGGGACGTAGTAAAAGCGGGAGAACCGTTGTGTGACGGAAGTTACGATCCGCATGATATTCTCGAAATCCTCGGTGAAAATGCTTTGCAGGAATATTTGATGAAAGAAATTAAAGCGGTGTATCAAGAGCAGGGCGTTACTATCAACGACAAGCATATCGGTATTATTATCCGACAGATGCTTCGCAAGATTGAAGTCATTTCGGTCGGTGATACCAAGTTTATTTTCGGTCAGCAGGTTGATAAATATACATTTCACTCGGAAAATGAGCGGGTGAGCCGAGAAGGCGGTCATCCGGCAGTTGGAAAGCCGCTTTTCCAGGGAATTACGAAAGCCGCTTTGAATACGGATTCGTTTATTTCCGCCGCTTCGTTTCAGGAAACGACGAAAGTTTTAACAAACGCGGCAATTGCGGGCGCGCGAGATAGTTTGCACGGCTTGAAAGAAAACGTTATTATCGGGCATTTAATTCCTGCCGGTACGGGTATGAGACGGTATCACGGGGTTAAACTTTTCGACAAAAATGATGTTGACCTTGACGAGCAAGTGCAGGAGATTATCGCGAAGCGCCGTGAGGAAGAGTTTTTAGCGCAGCAAGCCGAACGGGATGCACAAACCGACGACGATGATGATTTGTACGTTGAATAGCAGGTAATGATGAAGCGGCGGAAGTTTTCCGCCGCTTTTTTATATGAAAGTATTTTTTGTAAAGTGTAAAAAGCAAAGAATGCTTTTTCTGTTGTTTTTCTATGGTGCCGGTGTTTCGTTTGAGGTTTCATCGACCTCGAGTTGCCGTTCCGTATATTCAAAATACTTAGGATAGTCCAAAATGTTATCGATACAATAATACACATTGCGAAAACCGTAATCTACTAATTTTGCGGCACACTCCTTTGCATGCTTCACATTCGTTGAAAAAACTACATAGCCGGTTGCATAAGCAACGGCGTCCAATAGATCTTCGATATTGGGATACGCTAAAAAGTTTGCATTGGGGATGGTATATTGATCGTGAATAATTTTCGTTCGATAGTCGAAAAGCCGGTACGAGAATTTTTTCGCCATTTCAAAACCGTGGGGTAATCGCACCGGATGATACATAACGAATTCGTATTCCGCTTCGTCGACGCCGGCGCAATTAAGTATCGTTTTATATCCATGTTGTCCCAAATATTTTGCAACGGCGAAACTTTCATCAGCGGTGTTTCCATAGACATAGGTACGTATATTTTTTAGATCTTCAATTTCATAAAATCGCGTGTTGAGGTCTGTTAAACTATAATTTAATGCATCCACAATATGCCCATTGCGATATTCTGCTTCCGTGCGGGTATCAATAATAAGGTATTTTTCATATTTTGCATCATACGCTGCAACCTCGCGTTGGAATCGTTCTTTTGAAATATCATAGACAACAACGACTTCATTATTACACGAAACAAAAAGCAAAAATGATATTAGTATTAAAAGAATTTTTTTCCTGCTGTTCATTCAAACATATCCTTGCATAGTAATTATATCCGATTGAACTAAAGTATTCAAGGCGTTTTTTGCATTACGGCTGAGCAAAAACGGAATGCTTAATTACACACCTATTCTATCCGTTGAACAGGAGATAAAAATATGCTAGAATAAACACATGCAATTATCTGATTTTGACATCGTGCTACTTGATTTGGATGGAACGATTTACTACGGGTCTCAATTGATTGACGGTGCCAATGAAACCATTCGTTTTTTTCGTAATGGGGAAAAAAAAGTTTATTTTACCACCAATAATTCAACAAAGACGAGAAAACAAATTTTTGAAAAACTTTTAAAAATCGGTGTTGACTGTAAGTATGACGAAGTTATTACGTCAGGATATTTGGCTGCTTTGTATGCGCAGCAGGAAAATTTACATAATATGTATATTTTCGGTTCGGAGCATTTGCGGACTGAGTTTGATAATATGGGGGTTTCGTACAACCAAACGGAACATGCGGAAAATCTTTTAATCGGATACAATCCTGCGATGACCTATGAAAAATTAACCGATGCATTACAGGTTGCGCTCCATGCGAAAAAAATTATTGCATGCAATAAAGATCGCGTTTTCCCCGGTGAAGGAAAACGGTTGATGCCGGGTTGCGGTGCAATGACGGCGCCGATTGAGTGGTGCGCAAAAAGAGAATGCGATATTATTATCGGAAAGCCGAGTACTACGATGATCGAGCTAATCAGCGAAAAAGAAAAAACGCCTTCATACCGCATGTTGGTGATTGGGGACTCCTATGAAAGCGATATTGTTATGGCAAAACTTGCAGGGGCAAAACATATTTTAATCGGCAAAAATTACGAACTGCACGATACCGATTTTGTTGAAAGTATTCGGGAAATACCGAAACTCTTTTAAAAAAGTTTTTACTGCGGCGTACTTGTTTTGGCAAGCATCACCGCTTCACGCACCAATTCATCAATCGTATCAAACTGTTCGTTGTCCAAAAGCGATTTTTTAACGAGCCACGTTCCTCCGCATGCGAGAACCGATTTGCAGTTTAAAAATTCGGAAATGTTTTCTTTGGTGATGCCGCCGGTTGGAACAAAGCGGACCTTTTTAAAAGGAGCGGACAGCGCTTTTATCATTTCCACTCCGCCGAGTAAGGTTGCCGGAAAAAATTTGAGGACATGCAATCCCATCGAATATGCCGTTTGGATTTCACTTGCGGTTGCGACTCCCGGAATTATAGGACAGTCATTTTGCAAACAATATTCAACGAGCGTTTTATCAAAACCGGGGCTTACTAAAAATGACGCTCCTGCACCGACGGCTCGTTTGGCTTGCTCAATTGAGAGTACCGTACCTGCACCCACGAGCATTTGCGGAAAATTTGTATGCAATGAAGAGATGATGTCTTCCGCTTCTTCCGTTCGGAAAGTTATTTCTGCACAGGCGAGATTGTGCTTCATCAGAATATCGCCCAATTTTTTAGCGCTTTCAATTTTTTCCAAAACGACTACGGGAATAATTTTATATGCACCCAATGTATCAAAAATGTCTACACCTTTCATAACTGTATTATCGGTATATTCGCACGAGTCGCTGACCTCTTTTGTGTTTGTTTTTTTGTGAATTACGAAAGATACACGCGTGGAACCCGTTTGTTTATGTTTGCAAGAATTTCATACGAAATGGTTCCGCCGATTTTTGCAAGCGTGTCGGCTGTGTTGGATTGTTCTTCGGTATTTGTGCCGAAAATTTCCACTTCGTCCCAGCGTTTTACATTCAAAGTGCTGCCTAAATCAACCATACACTGATCCATACAAATCGTGCCGACAATGGGATAAAAGGTTTTCCCGATCCGCACTTTTAAGCCGTGTGAAAGCGAGCGGGTTAAACCGTCCGCATAACCAATCGGCAAAGTCCCGATGTATGTGTCTTTTTCGGCGCGCCAGGTGCATCCGTACGAAACGGGCGTTCCCGCTTCCAGCTTTTTAATCAGTACAACGCGGGTAATCAAACTCATCACCGGCTTTAAATCCAATGCACCGGCAAGTTCATCCGAAGGCGGATATCCGTACACGATAATTCCCGGACGCACCATATCAAAATAGCTTTCCGGGTATTGAATAATCGCACCCGAATTTGCCGCATGAACGAGTCCCGCTTTTACGCCTGCGTTTCGGATGCTTTGTACCGCCTCGGAAAAAACGCGTATTTGTTTTTGCGTAAAAGCAATATTTTCCGCTTTTTTGGAGTCGGCAACGGAAAAATGAGTTGCAATACCGCAAAGTTGCAAATGCTCGCATGAGGCGATGAGCCGTGCAAGTTCGGTCGCTTCATGCGGGGTACAGCCGATGCGGCTCATGCCGGTATCAATTTTTAAATGCACTTTGCCGACGGTGTTGAGTTTTCCCGCTCGTTCATTGAGCGCTTTTATAAATTCGCTGTCCATCACGAGCGGGTGAATATTATTGGTTAAAATTTCATCAATTTCACTCAAGGTAGGCAAGCTGAGTGAAATAATCGGAGCGACAATTCCCGCATCCCGCAGTTCGGTTCCTTCACGAACGGATGCAACCGCCAAAACGCTGACACCCGCTTTAATTGCCGCAATGGAAACTTGAATTGCGCCGTGACCGTACGCATCGGCTTTTACCGGCAAACAAATTTTCGTTTCCGGCTGTAATAATTTTTTCACTTGTACAATATTATGTTCCAAATTATCCAAATGAATAATTGCTTTTGTAGCACGCATTTTTTCTCCAATACTGTTTATAAAGTTGATAAAATAAAAACAAAAAGTTTTACAATTTTTTTTCTAGTATCATAATCTTTTCCGCCAGCTGTATTTGTGCTTTTATTTTTTTTACGTCAGCAATGTTTCCCGTGATTTCAAGCACTGAACTGAGCGTGAGCGGTTCCGCAAGATAA
Source organism: uncultured Treponema sp. (assembly GCA_937923945.1). GTDB lineage: Bacteria > Spirochaetota > Spirochaetia > Treponematales > Treponemataceae > Treponema_B. The sequence goes on along the minus strand of CALDWC010000118.1, from coordinate 8,398 downwards.
ACGGACGCAACTTGCGTATGCGAAAGTACAATATCGTTTTTACCGACTGCAAAAAAAAGCACGGTTACCGTTTCATCGGAAAAATTTTGTGTTTTCGGTGTGATAGTAACGGATGCAAAAATTTGCGCAGCATTACCGTCTTGCGCTGTAGATTTTTTTTCATCGCGTGAACAGGCAAGTTCTGCGGAAAAATCCTTGTAGTTTTTTATCGATGTATAGCGGCTGTAAATCGCGATAAAGGCGAGCATTAAAACAATAATGAGTGCTAAACCGCTCGATCCCGGACTTGCAAAAAGAGCCTTTATTAAACCCCTTTTTTTTGTGTATTCACCGGCATGCAGTTTTTTTACATTTTCCGGTGCATGCTTAAGCCGCTCTTCGCGGTTATACCGCAATTTCGGTTTTTCCGTTTCCGGGTCAGGATGTTTTTGCGAAAAATCAAATAAATCATCATTCATGGTAAACGCCTCGATCAGTTGATAAAGTTTTCAATATGCCACACGGAAATAGTTGCCTTATCTTCCGTTGCGAATAAACCGGCGAGCATGCAGTCGGTTGTCACACAAAAAGTATTGTATAAAAGATTTGCGTTATCCCGCTCCAAGGTAAAGGTTTGCTCTTCACCGCTTTTTAAATTGAGGAGCTTAATAGAGTATGTCGTATCCGACTGCGTCATTAAAAACGCTCGATCGTTTTTGCATATATTCATCAGCACATATACTTTTTTTACTGCTTCCGTTTTTTCGGTTGCCGGTTCGATAAAAGCCTCAATATCCTGCACGTGCTCAAATTCACCCTTGGTGAGCGAAACTTTATACACGGAACTTTTATCATAATTTACACCGATGTTCGCTCCGGTCGTTTCATCGAATTTTTCAACATAATAATCCAATTTTAAAAATATTTGCGGACTTTCGTAACTCGGAAATACCGCATCGATGTTGACAAAAAAATTATCATTTGCGTTATAAGGAAACGGAAGCTCGTTATTTTGTAAATTTATTTTTGAAACTAAAAAGCCTTCTCCGGTAAACCAAAATACTTTTGTTGATGACGGAGTTTTACAAACTGCGATAATATCATTTTGCTCATTCGTTGAAAGAGACACTATATTCGGAAACGGAGTACCGCCCGGACCTTCCTGTCCGATGTAGTCGACAAAATTGCCTGCCGCATCAAAATGCAAAATCACGTTCATCAATGCGATGTTTTCAACACTGTCAAATTGGATACGGTCGGTCGGTACCGTGTCAACGACGTAGAGATGCTCAAGGTTCGTAACTTGCAAAAACGTGCAATTATTAAAAGGATAGGTAACTGCAGTCCGCGTACCGACTGTTTGTGCAGTTTCGGGCTCAGTGGGATTATCGGTTTTTTTCTCCGGCGTTGTATTTTCCGCTTCCGGTGATTCTTTCCCATAAAAGTTAGGATTCGGATTAGTTTGCGGATTATAGTAAATGGAAAGTAAATCCCCGTAAAATGATGTTTTGAGAATTTTTTTGCTGACTGTATTTGAAAGATAAAAAATTCCGTTATTCAAACACAAGTTTGCCGCCGAATAAGAACTTTGTTCCATACGAGAAAGGTTAATTTCATTTTCAAAGTTTCCGTACGATAAGGAAAACAAATCTTCCCGCTCTAATATTTTTTCAGTTTTGTTATCGGTACAGGAAATAAAAATCATACCGATACAAAGGCTGTAACATGTAATCAAAAATCTTTTCATAAAAATCTTTTTATGATAGTGCAAACACGTTTTTTATTCAAGGTATGTTTTTGCATTTTATAGTTAGTGTAAATAGTCCAACACTATGTTTTCTTTTTTTAAAGCATTAAAAAGTTTGAGCTTTAATTCATAGCTGCCGCCGGTGAGATTTTGTAATCGCGTGCGGGCAACTTTGCGATGTGAGTTACTTTGGTAATCGCAGGTGCAGGTTGCGGACGCATAGCCGCGGCTTTCGACGTGCGCTTTAATCATCGGAATGTCGGCGAGCGCAAGCGGGCGAATAACGGTAATCGGAAATTTGTCAAAAGGTAAAACCGGCGGCATTCCGACCAGTTTCTCTTTTGTAAAAATATTCATCAGCGCCGTTTCCAAAATATCGTCCAAGTGATGACCGAACGCAATTTTGTTGTATCCGTGTTCCAGCGCAAAATTCAAAAGCTCCACCCGGCGCTGCGTTGAACACCACCAACAGCTCATTTTTTGTCCGGGCTTGAGTCGCGCCAGTACGCCGATTCGTTTTATCACCAGCTCAATATTCCAATCATGAAAAAGCTTTTTCAGTTCGGCGAGCGGAGCGTTTTCCAGCTCCGTACTGATATGCAAGGCGGTTACGGAAAAGTCGGTGCGTGTTTTGCGGAATGCGAGGTAGTCCGCAAGGGCGGTCGAATCTTTTCCGCCGGAAGCTGCCAGTAAAATTTTGTCTCCCGTCTCAATCATTGTGTAATCTTTTACCGCGCGGTCAATTGTGCGGAACAATTTCGGATTTGCCATGAGCGTATATTATCCGTTTTTACCTTTTTTGAAAAGAGCGTACGGTGAAAAATCGAACGTTAAAAAAAACGCGCCCTTGTTTTTTTCCTGCATTCCTATTATAATCGTCCAATATACTTTTCGGTTTTTGGTAATCCGATTTTTTTAGGTGATTGTGATGAAAAAATGTATTTTTCTTTTATTGGTGAGCATCATCTCAACCAATATATCGGCTTCAGGGATTTTTGAACTTTTTACGCAGCAGGATAAGCCCGCAGCTGAAGTTTCTACAGCGAATGATTCCGCCGATGGTTCAGCGTCTTCCGCTTCGGTAAATCAACAAGTTGATGAAAATATAAAAAAGCTCGAATGGGTGTACCGATTGCTGCTCGAAGATTATGTTGACGAACTCGATCCGAACCTTTTATACAAAGGTGCAATGGAGGGAATGTTCAACACGCTCGATGATCCGTACAGTGAATATTTTGAACAAACCTCGCAGTTGGGTATTGATTTACAGGATACCACCACCGGTTCGTTCGGCGGCGTTGGTGTTACGATTACAAAACCGGTGAAATCAACCGAAGAAAAACCGGCATACGTTGAAGTGATGAGTGTCATTGACGGTACGCCCGGTGCAAAAGCGGGACTGCAGACAGGCGATTATATTATCGAAATTGAAGGTACGCAGACTGCGGACATCACGATGGACGAAGTGTTGCACAATTTGCGCGGTAAAGTCGGCACGAAAGTTTCAATCAAAGTTTTGCGCGGAAAAAATATCACGTTTAATCTCACGTTGACACGGGCAAAAATCGAAGTGCCGACGGTTAAATACGCAATGTTCGATACCCAAATCGGTTATATCCAGCTTTTAGAATTTAATCCGAACTCCGCGCCGAAAATTCGAGAAGCATATCATGCGTTGGAAAAACAAGGTTGCAAAAAACTTATCTTCGATTTGCGCAATAATGGCGGTGGGCTTTTGTCGGCAGCAAATGACGTGGCGAGCTTTTTCCTTGAAGAAGGCACTATCGTTTCAACGGACGGACGCATGAAAGATTCGGAAATAACTTTTAAAGTAAACCGTACCACCTTTCATGTACCGGCATCAATTCCGGTAGTTACCCTCATCAATGCAGGTTCAGCCAGCGCATCGGAAATCCTTGCGGGTGCATTGAAAGATAACAAACGGACGCTGCTCGTCGGTACAAACTCGTACGGCAAAGGCGTTGTCCAAATGATTTGGGATTTGAGCGAAACGGAAGGCTTCAAATTTACAACCGCCCGTTACTATACACCGAGCGGTGCGAATATCCACAAGTTGGGCATTCCAGCCGACTACGAAGTAACCTTTCCCGAAGTGTTGGAAAGCGAAGCGGATGAGTTTGCCCGCCTATACGACAAGGGACAAACGCGGCTGGATAATTTCGCGAAATCGAAAGAAAATATTTCGAGTGCGGACATTAAAGCGTTCGCGAAAACGCTCCAAGCGGATTATAAACTCCGCCTTGAAATTTTGGAGCTTGCGGTGAACAGTCGGGTTAACAGCTATCACAGCGGCGTCAACCTCAATACGGAATTTGATCCGCAGCTCAAAAAAGCGGTTGAACTTTTACGAACGGAAAACGTAAACGCGCTTGCCGCAAAGACAAAAAACGTTGCTGAATTGCAAAAATTGCGCGAAGCGCAAAACACCAAGGCAAAAAAATAGCCGCGTAGGCAGTACAACCGAATGAAGCAATTTATTGTTGATGGCTATCCCGCGCCGCAGCCCGCCGTTGAACTTTCGGGGCGGGCGTTCCATTATCTGATTCGCGTCCGCCGGCACCGCAAAGGCGACACGGTAGAATTAGCGTTTTCGAACGGCGACAAAATTCCTTACACGGTTACGGAAATCGATTTTGCTAACAATATAATCCGGTTCACCGAAGCGGCAAAAGCGGATTCTGCCAAAAGTGATAAACAGGGGGGGATGCGCCTTTTTCAGCATGCGGTGAACAGTAAACCCGAAAGCTTTTTGCTTTCTCCGCCCCTGATTCTCCTCCAGTGGATGCTCAAAACCGCCAAGATGGATTTGGTTGTCCGGCAAGCAACGGAAGTCGGAGTACGGTTTGTGTTACCGGTTTTCGGTGAATTTTCCGTCGTACAAAAGCAGCACGAGGGCAAGGCGTCCCGCTATGAGCGTATTGTAAAAGAAGCCCGTCAGCAGTCCGACTCTCCGGTTTTGACCGAAGTGCTGCCCGCATATTCGTTGCAGAATGCACTCGCCCTGCTGCCCGATATTATTTCGACGGCAATAAAAGAAACACAGTGCTACGAAAAAAGTTCTTCCGGGCTGTATACGGATGCGGAAGCGTTGCATATCGTAAAAATAGTTTGTACCGAAAAAGCCGTAAATACTTCCGGTTTATTGCCGATTTTAAAAGAGCCGTACGATGCTGCAATTATAGCAATCGGTTGCGAAGGCGGTATTTCTGATGCGGAATACGCTTTGCTGGATGCGAACGGCTTTGTTCCCTGCCATTTTCAAACGAATATTTTACGGGCGGAAACTGCCAGTTTATACGCTTTAGCGGCGGTGCAGTCTCTGGAGCGGGAACTGCATGCGGCACAAACGAGTACCATCGGAACAATGATAAGGAGCGATAATGAGTCTTGAACGAATACAGTTACTTGGAGTACCGCTTGATATTTTGCGGGAAGAAGATATTGACGAAACGGTAACATCGCTTTTGAAAAAAGAAGGTGTTCAGCAAGTCGTGTTTTTGGACTTGTGGGCTTTTTTAAAAGCCCGCCGCAGCAATGATTTTCGCACGCTCGTACTGAACGCCGCCCTCGTGCTGCCCGTTTCAAAGAGTTTAATTTCTGCGGCAAAGTTTTTAAAACTTCCCGTTCCGGTACGCCGCCGCCCTTTTGACGTTATAATTGATTTTATGAATGTTTTGGAATCGCACTTTATGTCGGTATATTTGTTGGGCGGCACCAAAGAAACGCTCGCGATTGCCGAGCGGAATGTGCGAAGCACCTTTCCGTCGCTCAAAGTGGTGGGGCGATTTAACGGATATTATCCGAAAATGTTGGAACGGGATATTGTCACGGCAATCGCAAAAGCAGAACCGGAACTGACGCTCGTTTCAAACGGCGTTAAAGGCGGTTCTCACTGGATTAACAAAAATCGCGGTCATTTTTATTCGGGGCTTTTTGTGTACGACAAAGATATTTTGGATATTTTTGCAAAAACCAAACATGCCGTGTCGGAAAAAACATTTAACCGCGGATTTGAGTACGTCGGCAAAGTTTTGAAAAATCCGTTCCGCATCTTTAATTTTTTCCGTTTTTTGCGGTTTAAACTTTTAGTGTTATGGCATCGGCTGTTTTACAAAAACGGATAGCTTTTCGTTTTTCTGCGATATCGTTTTACCGTTCCGTATCGTAGCCGATTCCGTCTGCTGCGATATACGCACGGACTTCGGCAAAAAATTTTTCCCGGTCAGCCACCGTTTCAAAAAGAATTTTATCAATGGTCGGAATCACCGAGTTTGCGGCATATACCCAACCGGCGATCGTTGAAGTAACCGAAACGGTATTTGCCTCGTATTCAACTGCGGAAACGTGGAGACGTTGCACCAACTTTTTTTGGGCTTCAATCGTTTGAAAAAACGAAACCAGAGTATTCGACAATGCCGCCTTTTTTTTATCCTGTTTTTTTTCTACCTGCGAAACGGAAATCATGCGAGCCGGAATATTTGCCTTTGCGAGGGAATTCGTTAAAAGGACGCTTTTTTGCACATAGTTTTCCATAAAGTTGCGATCCAATTGTATGTGTTTTTCGGTTGTCAGTAATGCGGACGCCGATTGATCAAACTCCAAAAAAGTTTGTACGTCCGTATCAACTAAATCATACCACTGATTGTGCAAAAAGCCCGCCTTTTTCCATGTGACTAGGATTTGCAGTATCTGTCTTAATTCGTCCGGCAAATGCTTATGAAAATCAATTTCTTTTTGCAGTGCAGAAAAAGTGTCGCTTGCATAATCAACGGTATGCTCGGTTAAAAGTACGGAAAGTAAAAACGCGAGAATCTCGTTATCCGCACCCGAGAGCGTAAGAGGGTAGGAGAATTTTTCTTTTGTCGTTTTCAGCATAGTTTCAATTTCGGCACTGTCCGTATAATAGGTGCGTTCCGCATTTGGAAATGCCGTTTTTTTCACTGCAAGTTCAGCTGCATTAACGGTGAGCGGATAGGCGTAAAAGGCAACATCGGAAAGTTTTATCTCTGCTGCGTTATCTTCATTATTGCTTGTCGTTGTATGATCCCCGACGGCAGTTTTGCCATAACGGACGGTATTTACCCACGGACCGGAATTGGAAAAAACAGACGGCAGTTTTTGAAAAAGCGCTCCATCGAATTTTTTAAAAAGCGGTTTCGCCCGTTCCAGTGCGAGACCGTTTTCCGTAAAAACAATATCAATGTTTTTATTTGCATGGATTTGATTGTATAGTTTTTTTTCGCTGTTCAAAACAATGCATTCAAGTTTATAGCTATCTGTCAGTTGACTTGAGCATAGATCTTTTATCGCTAAAGTTTCCGTTTCCGAAAGACCGTATACCGCAACGGTAATTTTTTTATTCGTTGAAAATAGAATCGCTGCGAAAATGAGTACTGTAGCCGCAGCAATTATTCCGACAACTGCTATCCGTTTTTTATTCATATTTGAATCCTTGTGTTCTTTTTCGCTATTGTATGTATATTTTTAAGTGTATTAATCCTATGTAACAGAGTAAAAAGCCTTTGAGAAACCTCAAAGACTTTTTACTGCAAGTGCTGTGACGTTTATTTTTTGCCGGCTTGAACCAAAGTTACCGCTGCCGTGGTAACAATATCGTCTACCGAGCAACCGCGTGAAAGGTCTGAAAGCGGTTTCGCAAAGCCTTGTAAAAACGGTCCGTAGGCTTCGGATTTTGCAAGCCGTTGAACGAGCTTATACGCGATATTGCCGGAACCGAGATCGGGAAATATCAGCGTGTTTGCCTGACCCTTTACCGGCGAGTTCGGCGCTTTTTTTTGCATAACGGTCGGAACAATCGCCGCGTCGGTTTGAAGTTCTCCGTCAAATGCAAAATCAGGTTTGCGGTCGATAACCATTTTGGTTGCTTCCCGAACGCGTAAAATATTTTCGTCCTTGTCGCCGCCGGAGCCTTTTGACGAATAGGAAAGTATTGCGACAACCGGTTCCGCATCTACGAACGTACGGAAACTTTCGGCGGCTTGAAAGGTAATATCGGCAAGCTGCTCTGCCGACGGCGTCGGAATAACGGAGCAGTCCGAAAAAATAAACACGCCGTCTTTACCGTATTCGTGCGATGGGGTTTCCATCAAAAAGCACGATGATGCGGTTTTTACTCCCGCTTTTGTACCGACGATTTTTAAACCGGCACGCAGAACATCCGCTGTTGTATTCAAAGCGCCTGCAACCATCGCGTCAACTTTTCCCTGAGCGAGCATCATCGCTCCGAAGTTGAGGGATTTCAGCATATCGGTTTTCGCTTGCTCTTCCCACATTCCTTTTGCTTTTCGCTTTTCGTAATAGGCATGTGCAAATCCTTCAAGTAAATCCGATTTTGCAGGGTCGAGTAAATCCAACCCGGCAAGCGATACGCCGGCTTCTTTTGCGGCCGCTTCAATTTTTGACTTTTCGCCTAAAAGATATACTTTCGATGCAATCTTTTCATTTAAAATTTTTGCCGCGGCGGAAACCGTCCGCACTTCTTCACCTTCAGGCAAAACCAACACATTCCCAAGACTTTTCGCCTTGGCTTTCATCTTATCACTAAAAGACATACTGCCTCCACTATTTATAATCGCTTCTATTTTAGTCCGAACGGTGAATTTTTACAAGGGGAAAAAGCGGATATCGCTG
>CALDWC010000117.1 GCA_937923945.1 uncultured Treponema sp. | reverse complement strand
CTCTGACATCCGCAGGTGTCAGGGTACATGTTTTCGAAATCTCATTCGCCAATTGTCGAATGTCGATTTCTTCACCGTAATACGGCATCGCATAAAATTTTGCGCCGTCTTCTCGTTTGAGCGGATTAAACCGCTTCGTTGTGGTATATTGCATAGCAATACCCCCTTACAGAAAAATTTTTAGTACCTATAGGCAACTCCTTCTTCGAAGAAATAAAATGAAAACTCCTTACGGAATTTCCGTCCGTTCATGACCGGATAACGTAAAGATACGAAAGTTTATGAAAAGAGTCAAGCTTTTTTCTCTATTTTTTTATGAAAAATAGAGAAAATAGTTGTTTCAGGTAAATTCGTACTATAGTTTCAGCAAAAACATACTACGTTTTGGGTAAAAACATACTATGTTTTTTTTAAAACGTACTATGTTTTTAGGTAAAACACAGTACGTTTTTGGTCAAATCGTACTGCGTTTTTTGACAAGACGGAAAAGGGAACGCCGGCAAAAGGAAACGCTGATTAAAGGCTTGACGCCGTTTAACATCGTTTCCTAATTGTTTCTCAATGTTCAGCATAATCAAGGTAGATTCTGAACATTTGCGAAACAATAGATTTTAAAGGTGGACACTGATTAATTCTCGATTGAATTAATCAGTGTCTCCAAAAGCTATTTTCATGGAGGCAAATCATATCGCCACTGGAAAAATACTTGTTTATGTGATATGCTTGAAACGTCAGAGGCAAATATGGAACTCAGTATAAAAAATATTGGAAAGATAAAAGAAGCGGATGTCAGCATTTCCGGTATCACCGTGATTGCCGGTGAAAACAATACCGGTAAAAGTACCGTAGGAAAAGTTTTATTTTCGCTCATCAGCAGTATGTATCGTCTTGATCAAATCATCGCAGAAGAAAAAAAACAGGCTATTATGAACACTATTATAAAGTATGAGCAACGAATTATGAGAGTGCCTAGATTTCAGTTCATCATTGGTGAGATAGAAAGTACAGGTAAGTTAATAACTGAAAAAGTTTGTAATATTGATGCAAGTAAAAACGAAAAACAAATTACCGAAGAAATTAAAGACATCTTGATCAAATATACACGAAATAATTATAAAATATTTGAAAAAGAACTGGATGATGCCACGCAAGCTATTTATAACATTTTAAAAATAACAGATAGCGACTTTATAAAGATAAAACTAACTAAAAATTTTAATCAAGAGTTTGCAAGCCAGATAAACAATATATTTTCAAATGAAAAAGCTGAAATTAAATTAAAACTTAATGATAATACAATAAAAATTGAATTTACCGATAATGAAGTAAGTGCCGTTCAAACTTTGAACTTGTATCATGATGTTGTATATATTGATAGCCCATTGATTTTAAATGAATGGGAATATGTAAAATTTCTGGATATCGGTTCCCATCGGCGTAATTTAATAGTGAGGTTATTCTTAAAAAATGAAACGAATACATACGAGGAAATCCTTGCCAAAGAGAACCTTAAAACTATAACCGATATGATAAACGAAATAGTAGCGGGAGATTTAATTGAAGAAAGACAAGATTCCGGCTATAAACTTAACTATAAAATTAAAGGGGCAGAAAAAATATTAAGTGTAAAAAATCTATCGTCCGGAATAAAGATATTTGCTCTATTAAAACGATTGATTTTAAATGGTGTTATTCGTGACGGCGAAACAATTATTTTGGACGAGCCTGAAATACACTTACATCCGGAATGGCAGTTGGTTTTTGCAGAGTTAATTGTTTTGTTGCAAAAAAAATTGAATGTACATATTTTGCTGACAACACATAGTCCGTATTTTTTGAATGCCATTGAAGTATTTTCAAAAAAGCATGGCATACAAGATAAGTGCAATTATTATATTGCAGTCAATCAGGATCATGAAGCTATTTTAGAAAATGTTAATGGAGATTTAGAACGGATTTATAGTCAGCTTGCCCGTCCGTTGCAAGATTTGGAGAATGAAGAGTACCGCTATGACAATGAATGATTTTACCGATTGTAAAAGCACCATAGAAAAAATTTCAGAGGATACTGAACATCAAGTAACAATACATAATAAAACGGAGTGTTTTAATTTTGATAAAGTGAAAGAACAGTACTTAAAAAGTCTTGGCTTAAAGGGAAAGGAATGTAAATCTATTGACGGGCTCTTGTTGCATAACAACATACATTATTTTATTGAGTTTAAAAATGGAACGCTGACTGACAAAAAACATCGGAGTCGCAAGATAGCCGATATATGTTTAAAAATAAAAGCATCAGTGATTATATATTGTGATATTGCAGATAAGCATATTTCCGATATGAGAAAAACAGATGAGTTTATTTTAGTCTATAACGAAGAAAAATCAAAATATGTTATAGCTAAATATTTTACAAAAAAAGCCGGCAATGAATTTATTCGTTTTGGTTTGGAACGATACGATGGGCTCTATTTTAAATCCGTCCATACATATACGGAAAAAGAATTTGAAAAGTTTATGGATGAACTGCAAAAATGAAATTGCAAACATACAAAAAAAGTATTCTCAAAAGCTTCTTGAATGAAGTAAAAAGATTAGTGAACTTTTACCCGGCGGAATCATACCACCAAGATTATTTGGATAAAAATAAAAACGGATACTGCCACATTCCGCCACAGCTTTTCGAATATGCACAAAATGCAAATGCCAATCGGAGACTGAACGTGTGGAGGGGAGAATTGAGCGGGAGCAATGAGTGCTTTTTGCAATTTACTGACTTTTGCGAGCAGTTCCGATAAATCAAAAGCTGCCTTCCGCGTCCGGTAATGGTACCGTGAAAAACGGTGCGTGCGTGAACATTCGTATCTTGTGAAACGGGAACAAAGCATACGGCTCGTTCCTGCCTGAAACTGATACTGCAAAAGTCGAAGCGGAGAATGAGCTTGTGAAGGGGAGGAAGTAGGAGTAAATAGTTGACAGTGTAACGGCAAACTCTCCCCCTAGTCCCTATGACCTTATCCCTCATAAACGGCGTTAAGGAGGCACTGATTAATTCAATCGAGAATTAATCAGTGCCCACATTTAAAATCTATTGTTTCGCAAATGTTCAGAATCTACCTTATTATACTGAACATTGAGAAACAATTAGGAAACGCTGTTAAACGGCGTCAAGCCTTTAATCAGGCATTTCTTTACGCAAACGCCGCAATGTTTCATGATGGATTTTTATTCCGTCAAGTTCTTCCAATTTTTCAGTGGCAATGGTTTGACCGAAGTCGAAGTATTTTTCTCCCATAAGCAATTTTTCCGCTATCCTTTTCATCTTCTGTCATATGTATTATAGAAGCAGAAGGGGACATTTTCACAGTGCTGCAACATCGAAATTTTCCGTTTTTGCTTTACCTGTTCCGGCAGCTGATGAATACACGCATACAGCCTTCTCTTACATCAAGATCTGATATATAAAGATGACCCTTATTGTAATATTTTTTAAATCGTCGTAGAAAAGAATGGATACGGCGACGCCTAAATTTATATATCAACATACAAAGGCGGCAATAAAAGTTATCGTCAGAATAGCGATTTTTAAAACATCGATGGTTTTGAAAAACGTATTGCAGACGTCTTTTCCTCGTAAAAACGCAAAAAAATTTTTTAAAACCGATGCAATTTTAAAAAGAATATGATATTATTATAAGGAAAAAATATTTTTTACTTACGAGAGAAAAATGAGAGCAATTGATATTATTATGAAAAAGCGGGGATTCCGTTCAATTCCGAGCGAAGCGTTGACCCGCGATGAAATTGAGTTTTTTATTACGGAGTACGTTCGCGGAACGCTTCCCGACTACCAGGTTGCAGCGCTTTTGATGGCGATTTACTTTAACGGGATGAATCCGCGTGAAACGGCGGCTTTAACGGATGTGATGCTGCGTTCGGGAAAACGCTTTGACTTTCACGAGTTTCACTGTATCTGCGTTGACAAGCATTCAACCGGCGGTGTGGGCGATAAAATTTCGATTCCGCTTGCTCCGATTGTCGCAAGCTGCGGTGCGAAAGTTCCCATGATGAGCGGACGGGCACTCGGAACGACGGGCGGCACGCTGGATAAACTCGAATCGATTGACGGCTACCGCACGGATTTGAGCGAACGGGAGTTTAAAACGTTTATTGCGGAAAACGGATATGCGATGACCGGTCAAACGGCAGAAGTCGTTCCGGCGGATAAACTTTTGTATGCGTTGCGCGACGTGACCGGAACGGTTGAATCGGTGCCGTTGATTACGTCCAGTATTTTGTCGAAAAAAATTGCCGAAGGTTCCGACGCTTTGGTGTTTGATGTAAAATGCGGGAGCGGGGCTTTTATGAAAACGTCAGCCGAAGCGGAGGAACTCGCACGGAGTTTAGTTTCAACCGGCAGCGAAATGGGCAAAAAAATTATCGCCCTCATCACGGATATGTCGGAGCCGCTCGGAAAAAAAGTCGGCAACTTTTTGGAAGTCGAAGAAAGCATTGACATATTGAAAGGAACCGCTCCGCATGATGTTACCGAGTTGACGTTGCAGCTTGCCGCGCGGATGCTCGTTTTGGGCGGTCTGGTTCATTCAACGGAAGAAGGGTATCAAAAAGCGGAAGATGCAATCCGCTCGGGGCGAGCCCTCGCCTCTTTTTACAAAAATGTGCAACAGCAAGGCGGAAATCTTGCGAAGCTGAAACGGGATGTGGGGACACGCCGCTCGCCGTTTACGAAAATCATAAAAGCAACCGGTGAAGGCTATATTGCAAATATCGATGCGATGAAAATAGGAACGGCGGGAGTATACTTGGGCGTTGGCAGAAACAAAACGAGCGATTCCGTGTGTCCCGATGCCGGTGTCATCTTTGAAAAAAAGTCCGGAGATGCCGTAAAAGCGGGAGACATGATTATGCGGATCTTCGGTAAGGATGAACAAAGTCTCCAAGACGCACTTCCCTTTATAACCGAAAGCATCACTTACACCGATACAAAACCGGTGCCGAAAAAGCAAGTTTTGAAAGTAATCGAAAGTGAGGCACGGTAAGCATGCAGTGGGTAAAAAAACAAATTGACCGCGAACCGGTAAAAGCAATGATGCGGAAATATCACTGCGATGCGCTAACCGCTTCGATTTTAGTACGGCGGAACCTTGTCAACGGTGAAGACGTTCTTTATATGCTGGAAACAAATTCGCGGTATCTTTACAGTCCATTTTTATTCGACAACATGGAAGACGCTGTTGACCGTATCCTCAATGCAAAAGACGAAGGCGAAAAAGTACTCGTGTTCGGCGACCGCGATGTTGACGGCATTACGAGTACTGCACTCTTGTATGAAGCTTTGCGTGATTTCGGCTTGGATGTCAGTTGGCAAATTCCAACGGGAGATGAAACCTATGGACTTTCCAAAGAGGCAATCGACAACTTTGCGCAAAAAGACGGAACGCTCATTATCACGGTTGATTGCGGTATTTCTAACTTTAACGAAATTGAATATGCCTGTGAAAAAAGCATTGATGTGATTATTACCGACCACCATAAACCGCAGGAAAAACTCCCGAATGCATTTACGATTATCAATCCGCAGTTGGAGAATTCCGGCTATCCGATGAAAGAAATTTCCGGCTGTGCGGTTGCGTGGAAATTGGTTTTAGCCTTGCGGTTTGCGATGACCGAATTTTACAAACATTCGATTTGCCTTTTAAATGTGCGCCCGATCAACAACGCCTACACCGTTGAAGTGCGCAAAATGATAAACCTTGTTGAAGTTGCTTCATTGCAGGAGCATATCCAAGAAGGGGCGGTGAGTTTTTCGGCAACGCGGTTACCGCAGTTTTTACAAGGACAGCAAATTTTTGTATGGAATGAAACTTCGCAAAAAAAAATGCTTGACCGGATTTTCGGTACCGGCATTGAATTTAACTTTTGTGATTTGCAGCCTCTCGTTGCACAAAGATATCCGGAACTCGGTACGAGCAGTCTTTTGCGTTTAAAGGATTTTTCAACGATTGGAAAATATTTTGAAGAACGGAACACCGAAATTGATGCTTTTGCAAATATTTTCGTCACGTTTGTTCAAGCAACGAATAAACTTTTTTCCAACCGTGAATTACAGGAAATTCAGCTCGTGTCGGTTTCGACAATTGCAGATCTTATGCCCCTACGCGGCGAAAACCGGATGCTGCTACGGTTGGGACTCAAAGAAATGAACGCACATTTGCGTTCCGGTTTAGCGGATATTCTAGCTCGTCAGGGAATGGGAACGCAAAAAATCGGAACGCATGAAATCGGCTGGTCGATTTCACCGGTACTGAATGCTGCGGGGCGGATGGGCGAAGCGGAAGTTGCCGTTCAAATGCTCACTGCGAAAGATGCAAGCGAACGGAACACTTTGGTTGACAAACTTTTTCGGATGAACGAAGAGCGTAAAACGTTGAGTGAAACATGTTGGAATGAAATTATTAACGAAAGTTATAAAAGTTTTGACGAATATAACCAAAAGCTCGTCGTTGTTGCAAGCGATAAAATTAACCGCGGCGTATCGGGCATTTTAGCTTCACGACTCGTCAACACATTTAATGTTCCCTGTATTGTGATTTGCAAAATGCCGGACGGAACGGCGACCGCCTCATGCCGCTCGGTCAAAGGATTTCAAATTTTGGACTTGCTCACTCCGTCAAAGGAACTTTTTATCGATTACGGCGGACACGATTACGCGGCAGGTTTCAGTATTAAAGCGGAAAACCTCGATGCGTTTTTGCAGGAACTGAAAAAAACGTCCGCAGTGATTGAATTTGCCCCCCCTGCAAATAAAGTAGTGGAAATTGACGCGGAATTACCGGAGCAATATCTCAAGCCGGAACTTTTAGACACGCTTGATACGTTTGAGCCATTCGGTGAAGGTTTCCCCGAGTTGGTATTTATGAGTAAAGGTTTACGATTGGAAGACGCTTCTCTTGTCGGCAGGGGCGAAAAAAAACATTTGAAATTGATTTTAAAGTGCGGCAATACAAAATGGACTGCGCTTTTTTGGGGCGAAGGCGAACGACTTGAGCAAGTGCGGGCGTGGTCTCATGTTGACCTTGCGTACACAATTCAGCGGAATTATTACAACGGGAACGTAACACCGCAGATGATTGTTATTGATTTGCAGTCCCATTTGAAATAAGTTTTGGAAGGTTTTTATTATTTATGTCTTGATTTTTTTTGATTTATTTGTTACTATCACTAAAGATAGATTTTTTCTATTTCGAAGGAGACAATGATGAAAAATATTTTCAGATTTGCTATGTTGGCTATTGTTAGCATGTTGTTTATCACCGCCTGTGAATCAAAGCCCGAGCCAAAACCGCAACCGGTTCCGGAACCCGTTGTTGTCGAAGAGCCGGAAACGGTTGAAGAACCGAAAGTAGCTGAAGAGCCGGAAGTGGTCGAAAATGTAAGCACTGTTTCTTACACGGAATACACCGTTGTTAAGGGCGATACACTTTCACAGATTGCTGAAAAGTTCTATGGAAGCAAGGACAAGGCTTATTTCTTCCCGATCATTGTTGCATACACATTGGATTCAATGTCGACCGTTACTGTTGGCACCGATTCTGTCAGTTTGCAAATTTCCGATCCGGACGTGATTGAGCCGGGAACTGTGTTGCGCGTTCCGGACTTTGATGCGTTTATGGCATCTTCAACACATGTTACCTTGGTAAAACCTTTGTTTGAAAAATTTGCAGTACGCTATGAAAACAAAGGTCGAAGCGGTGTTGCAAAAATGCTGCGTGAACGAGCTGATCGATTGGGAAAATAACGAATCATCCTCGTTAAAAAAAGCACTTACCGGTTGGTAAGTGCTTTTTTTTATCAGAGTACACCTTTAATGAGCGTTTCCTTAAATGCCTTTACATTCGTTTTCCAAAAACTTTTTTTCCTCGTCACTGAGATGTGGAGCAAGGGTATCGTAACATTGGGCGTTGTACGCATTGAGCCACGCAAGTTCCTCGACGGAAAGCATTTCTTTGACGACGGGCTTTGTGCTGATGGGGCAGAGCGTCAGCGTTTCAAACTCGTAAAAGGTGCCGAACTCCGTTTCCGTCAGCTCTTTGGTCAGCACTAAACTTTCAATACGGATACCGTATTTTCCTTCGATGTACAAACCCGGCTCGTTTGACGTGAGCATACCGGCTTCAAGTGGAGCTTTGATGTAACGCTGCGAAATGCTTTGCGGTCCTTCGTGAACGGCGAGTACAAAACCGACGCCATGTCCCGTTCCGTGATTATAATCTTTGCCCTCCGCCCAAAACGGGACACGAGCCAGCGTATCAAGCGCAAAACCGGTTGTACCTTTTTTGAACTTTGCGCGTGCCAAGTTGATGTGCGATTTCAACACCAGCGTATAATCGCGGCATTCATCCGCGGTTAAATCACCGAGCGGAATTGTACGGGTAATGTCGGTTGTGCCGCTATAATAATGCCCGCCGGAATCCAGCAGCAAGAAACTTTTCGGGGCAAGTTTTTTATCAGCTCCTTCAACGGGAGCATAATGTACAATCGCCCCGTTTTCGGCATATCCTGCAATTGTATCAAAACTGTCGTCGATAAAACCTTCACCCTGTTTGCGGAATGCACGCAGTTTTTTTACCGTATCGGTTTCAGAAATACCTGAAGCAGCGTTTTTTGAAAGCCAATATAAAAACTTCGTTAAAGCAACCCCGTCAGTTATCATCGTGTTACGGATGTTTTTTATTTCGATTTCATTTTTGCACGCTTTCATGCCGATTACCAAACCGTCGCCTTCAATCACTTTTACTTTTAACTTTTTAAACAAATACAAGTTGGTCGTATTCGGATCAAGGTAAACCGATCTGACAATTTTTTCCGCTTCCGAAAAAATCTCTTCATAGTCAAAAATGCTCACCCCTTGCTTTTCCAAATCCTTCCGCACTCCCGCCGGGATTTGCTTTTGATTAACAAAAAGACAAGCCCGCTCGCCGTCAATTAACGCGTACGACGTCAGCACGGGATTGCAGTGAACATCACTCGCCCGAATATTAAACAAATAGCATACTTCATCCAGTGCTGAAATGATCGTTGTGTTCACTTCTTTTTCGGCAAGGAGTTTTCGTAAACGATTGATTTTACTTTCGGCAGTTTCACCGCAATATTTCGTATCTAAAGTAAATGCTTTACTCGCGACCGGCGCCGGACGGTCAGTCCAAATTTCGCCGACCAAATCAATATCGGTAACGAATTCCAGCTTCGGTACTTTTTCTTTAAAAACTTTAAACCATGCCGCCGATAAAACCTTTCCGTCAACGCCGAGCCGTCCGCCTTTTGCGAACCGCTTTTCGAAAAACTCAACAACGGTCGGCACTTGCGGCATACCCATTTTACACAGCGTAATCGTCGAACCGGCAAGCTCCTTTTCCGCTTGAATAAAATACCGACCGTCCGTCCACAAAAACGCTTCGTCCGGTAAAACCAGCAAGGTTCCCGCCGATCCGGTAAAGCCCGACATAAAGCAGCGAGTTTTGTATTGTTCCGGCAAATACTCGCTCATGTGCGGGTCCGCCGTCGGAACATAATAGGCGTCCAACGAACGCTCTTTCATTTTTTCACGCAATAATTGTAATTTCTCTCCGGTAGTCATAAATCACCTCGCAGCAATAATAAATAATTTTAGGCTTTAATTCAAGTATAAATTTCACCTTATCGGCTTGAAATTATTTTACATTCCGTTTACACTCAAGCCGTGAGTAGTTTTTTTACCGTTTTACATACCGATACCAATTCGCACGCTCGATGCGGCAAAATGCAGTTACCGCACGGCGAAGTTTTAACGCCGGCTTTTATGCCGGTTGGAACGCGCGGAACCGTCAAAGGTTTAACCGCTGACGACTTGGAAGAAATCGGCTTTCAAATTATTTTAGCAAATACGTATCATTTGTTTTTACGTCCGAAAATTGAAGTCATTAAAGCTGCCGGCGGCTTACACGGCTTTACGCGATGGCACCGGAATTTTTTAACCGACTCGGGCGGCTTCCAAGTTTTTTCACTGGCACGGTTACGGAAACTTTCCGAAGCCGGCGTGAAATTCCAAAGCCACCTCGATGGCAGCACCGTTGAGTTAACTCCGGAAAAAGTAGTTGAGTTGCAAGTCGGTTTTAACAGCGATATTCAAATGCAGCTGGACATTTGTTCGCAATATGGCATTTCAAAGCAGCAAACGGCGGAGGAACTCGCGCTCACGATGAACTGGCTCGAACGCGGTCATGCGGTATGGAAAGATTTCCGCGAAGGAAAAGCCTCCAACCGTAATGCATATCCAAACCTGCCGTTTGAAGGCGAACCGCATTATGCGGGGCAATATTTTCCGATTGTTCAGGGCGGTTTTTTCCCCGACTTGCGTTTAAAAAGCATCGAAGCGATTTTGAAACTCAATACGGAAGGGCTAGCAATCGGGGGACTTTCCGTCGGGGAACCTCCCGAAGTGTACGGCGAACTTTTATCTTTCACGGCGAGCCAAATCCCGAGCGAAAAAGCAAAATACATCATGGGGGTGGGAACTCCCGAATACGTTTTAGAGGCGGTGAAAAACGGCATCGATATTTTCGATTGCGTTCTACCAACGCGGAACGCCCGTAACGGAAGCCTTTTCACTAACCGCGGTGCTATTTCAATTAAAAAGAGCGACTACGAGTTTGACTTTTCACCGATTGACAGCGAATGTCAGTGCCGCGTGTGTAAAAAATACAGCCGTGCGTATTTGCGGCACATGTTCCGCGAACACGAAATTTTATATATTCAACTGGCAAGTTATCACAATCTGTATTTTTTGTATCATCTCATTTTACAAACGCGCGAAAGCATTTATGAAAACCGCTTTACGGAATTTATGGATGCCTTTTTGAAAAAATATAACGGTGGAGCATAAGGAAACGCTGATGAAATGTTTTACGCCGTTTACCGGCAAACTTTGCAACGCAAAGTTTTTTTGTAAAAGTAAAGTATCTCCTTTATTGTTTCTCAATGTTCAATATAATAAGGTAGGCTCTGAACATTTTTGAAACAACGATTTTAAAGGTGGGCACTGAAAAGTAGTCTCTAAAAATCT
>CALDWC010000116.1 GCA_937923945.1 uncultured Treponema sp. | reverse complement strand
GGTCTACTTTTTTTCTTTTATCCTATGCTCATTAGTCCGGCTATTATATCGTTTATGTACTTTAAAAGCTTAGTTGCTCGGTATGGAGCAGGCAAATTGGATAGCTTGACGATTTTAAAGTTTTGGAGATACTGGCAAAGTATTTCAATTGTATATTATGCTTTTTTTCCGCTACTGGAACCTTTTAGCCTACGCTTTTGTAATTTTTCAATGACCTCTGTTGCAGTCTTTGGTTTTTGGATGGCAAATATAGCAGCTGTCTTTTTTGCATCTTTATTTACGTATATATTGTTTACCCAAAGATTTGAATCGTTTTTATCTTTTATGCCTTTCCATCAAGAAGCGATGAGCTTAAATTTTACGCAAAGATTTATCCTAGTTGTTAGCTTTGTAACATTGGCTAACTGTGCTGTTTTTGGAGCTCTTTTAACCGATTTTAAATTAATTACAAATATGGGTTTTTTTAGCTGGGCAGGAGCGAAATTGTTACCGGGTACTATTTTGTGCTTTGTTTTTACCATTGCCGATGTTTACGCTCTCGCAAACAATGTAGGAAAAAGGCTTGATGGAATGCAGGTATTCTCAAAAACGCTTGCTGACGGTAATTATTCTATAAAAACAATGCCCGTTATTAGTAGGGATCAGTTGGGTGCACTTGTGAATGATATGAATAATCAACTTGTAAAAAATAAAAGTCTTATACAAACTATTATTGAAAATATAGAATCCACCTCTCTTATATCATCATCACTCGTTTCCAATGTTACCGAAACTGCCAGCACAACCGAACAAATGGTACGAAATATTGAAAGCGTAAAAGTGAGTATGTCCAATCAGTCGACAGCCGTAGAAGAAAGTGAAGCTACCATAAATCAAATATCAAAAACAATAGAAAGCTTAAACGAGAGCATTGAAACGCAAGGTGTTACTATTGTCCAATCATCTAGTTCAATTGAAGAAATGGTTGCAAGTATCCGCTCTGTGAGTGACATTCTTGATAAGAATAACAAGACAATGCAAGAACTTTTGAAAGCGAGCCAAGATGCAAAAGCTATTGTTCAAAATGCAACTACAATAAATAAGCAAGTACAAGATGAAAGCGAAGGCTTGCTGGAAGCTGCAAATATTATCCAAAATATTGCAAGTCAAACTAATCTTTTGGCTATGAATGCAGCGATTGAAGCAGCTCATGCAGGAGATGCAGGAACGGGCTTTGCCGTTGTTGCCGATGAAATTCGAAAACTGGCAGAAGAATCGAGCAGTCAGGGACAAAGTATTTCCAATGTCTTAAAATCAGTAAAAGATAAGATAAGCAATATAGCTGAAGCAACACTTAATGTTGACAGTCAGTTTTTGAACATGCAAAATTTTATATCTGAATTAGATAATCAAGAACGCACTATACAGAACGCTATGAACGAACAAGCTTCCGGTGGCGGACAAGTTTTAGCTGCGATAAAAAAATTAAATTAAAATCAGGTTCTTCAGAAATGCTTATTGCAAGCAAAGAAGTATCGAGCGAAATGAGTAAATTAAGCGACGCAACGCACGAAATTAATTCCAATATGGATCAGATGCTTTCCGGCACAAGCCAAATTGGTGCTTCAGTAAATGAAATACGTGAAATCACACAGGCAAACGATCACAGCGTTCAAAAACTAAATGAAGCAACAAAAAACTTTAAAGTTTAAGTTTCAAAATTATAAACTTCTCTATGGTTTATAAGAAAAAGCAAGTCTCATAAATACAGTGAGCTTGCTTTTCTTATATTCTTATATCTTTTTTATCTTGGCAACAAGGTCTAGCATGCTTGGTTTAATAAGCTTCAAGCCTGGACTTCTTCAAATAATAAAACTTTTCCTCCTAATTTAAAATTTAGCTGTAATTTAAGAACGGTTAACTTCGCCGCTGAAATGGCGCAGCTCGTTAAACGGTCGAGTTTGCACTTTGAAACGCTCAAAATGCACTGCGTTTCAAAGTGGCCAAATTTCCAATCTTCGGTTTTTTTCTACACGGGATGATTGGAAACTTGCGTATATCAAACCGTTTTTCAAAACATCGCTTTTTATAGTGCCGTTTCTCACTATGTTGCGAAACGGCGGAATTCGTCAAGCCTCGCAAACTGATGTTTGCTTGTTTGACGAATTTATAGGAACGATTTATTTGTTATATATAAGGGAGTAATGTACGATACAAATATTTAATACCTTGTCGATAAGTTTTTATTGTTATATCACTTGTAACAAAAGAAACTTAAGGTACATTGTTTCGGGAATATCCCAAATCACCGGATGGTCGGGAGCGGCGGTAAGTTTTTTTATTTGTTTGACTTGCAAGTTAAGTTCCCGAGCCGCTTCTGAAAGAGCCTTTTCAAAAAGGCTTTCGCTTACAAAGTGAGAGCACGAAGCGCTTGCTAAGTAACCGCCGCGTTTTAAAACCGACATACCGAGTTTATTCAGTTCGCGATATCCTGCAAGAGCGTTTTTAAGGGTTTTGCCCGATTTTGTAAAAGCCGGCGGATCTAAAATCACAAAATCAAAAGTTCGCTTTTCGTCTCGAGCTTTTTGTAAAAAGTTAAAAGCATCGTCACATATAAATTCGCAACGATCAAGGGAAAATCCGTTCAGTAAAACATTGGCGCGGGTTTCGTCGATAGCGAACTTAGAAACGTCTAAAAAGCTCACTGATTTTGCTCCGGCTTTCAGGCAATTTAAGCCGAACGAACCCGTATGCGTAAAGCAATCAAGCACGGTTTTTCCGCGTGCAAGGAGGGCAGCTTCTCGTCGGTTGTATTTTTGGTCTAAAAAAAAGCCTGTTTTTTGTCCCTGTTCAAAATCAACGATATAGCGGATGCCGTTTTCGGTAATTATAATCGAATTCGTTTCGGAACTATACGGTGCTAATCCCAGCGCTTCATTGAGAAAGCCTTTTTCTTGCTTTAAACCTTCCTTTTCGCGAAGTGCATTGTCGTTTCGTTCAAAAACCGCCGTAACCGTGCAGTTAAGTGCAGCAAGCTCTTCGATAAGGGCTTGATAGATGATATATTTCACCTGCTCGATACCCAAAGACAGTGACTGACAGACCAAGACCGTTTCAAACTTGTCAACCGTTAATCCCGGAAAACCGTCCGCCTCGCCGAAAATTAAACGGCAACTTGAAAAATCTTCAGCGCTTAACGTTTCCCGTCTATATTGCACGGCGTACTTTACTCGCCGCTTCCAAAATGCAGCGATTGCCGCCTCATCCGAAAATCTGTCATTTGCATTTTTTGAAATAATGCGGATTCGAATTAACGAGTTGCGATTAAAAAAACCGACACCTAAAAACTTTTGCTTTTTGCTTATGACCGTACAAAGCGAGCCGTTTGCAAGGCCTTCATCGCCCTGTATCACTTCATCGGCAAAAACCCAGACATGCCCTGATTTTAATTTTTTTTCGCCCTTTTCGGTGATCATAACCGGAGGAGCGACTGTTTCGTTTGCGTTGATGTTTTGTTGTAACATAGTGTGTGGTCCTTGGGGAAAGTATAGCATTTTTATGTTTAAAAGTAAGAGGGATTAGGGAACGGCTATCGCACTATACACTGACACTTTAAGGCGCTATACAGAGGCAGTTTAATGTACTATAAAGCGACAGTGTAAAGTACTATAAAGCGGCAGTATTACCGGCTATACACTGACACTTTAAGGTGCTGTACAGTGGCAGTGTATAGCACTATAAAGCGACACGGTAAAGCGCTATACAGTGCCTCTCTTAAGGAAACGCACAAGGGATTGGAAAAACCTTAAAAGGCAAAAAACCGATACCTAAAAACTTTTGCTTTTTGCTTATGACCGTACAAAGCGAGCCGTTTGCAAGGCCTTCATCGCCCTGTATCACTTCATCGGCAAAAACCCAGACATGCCCTGATTTTAATTTTTTTTCGCCCTTTTCGGTGATCATGACCGGAGGAGCGACTGTTTCGTTTTCCATACGGGGCTTATCACAGCAAAAAACGCCGTGATATGCTAGTCGGGGAAGTTATTTTGCATAAAGGCGTAAAGTTCCGGTAAACGATTGCTTCCGAAGGAAAGTGTTTCGTAGCGAGCAAAAAAAAACTTCGACCGCACAGATTTTACAGCCGAAGTTTTTGTACTCACATACAGTTGCCTTTAAGGCTTAGTATAAGGGATTGGAAAAACCTTAAAAGGCAAAAAGCGATTGACTATTTATTGCGACAAACGCGGAAGCCTTGTAGATGTGAACTGGACACCTTATCATAATCGCATACACTGCTAGTTAGTAATTTTTCTACAGACCAGTTAGCAGAACCGCCATATAAAGGCTTTTGATAGCCTGTTTCCCATAGTAATTCAGCGACATTTCCGCTCATGTCGTAAAAACCCCACTTATTCGGCTTTTTTGTCATTACTTTATATGTTTTATCTCCACTATCCCACACATAGTCGCCCTTGTTCGTATCGCTAGGCGCTTCTGCACCGCTATACGGCAAGTCGCCTTCAATGCCTGCACGAGCTGCATACTCCCACTCCGCTGCAGTCGGCAAGCGGTACCCTGATTTCGTAAAGTCGCATGTTGACTTAAATCCCATGCCGGAAGTGGTGTTAATATCATAGCATGGTTCAAATCCTTCATCCTTGCTTCTTTCATTGCAGTACGTAATTGCTTGAAGCCAATTTACTTTCTCAACCGGAAAATCATCTCCTGTGCTACTCTGACCACTAGGAACTGGCCCAATCTTTGATTCATACTTTTTATACTCTGCTTGCGTTACTTCATGTTCACACATCCAAAAAGACTTAATATTGGTTGGTGTTTTGCTCGTTCCTATCGGAAAACCCGTTGAAGCCGGTACCTGTAGAAAAGAGCCGTCTCGCGGTAATCCTTTATCTTCTTCACCACTGTGACCAGGATTGTCGGGTCCCCCCGCGTCATGCTTACATGCAAAAAATAGGGCAGAAGCAAGTAACAACACACTTGCAAGTAAAAAATATCGTTTGTATTTCATATTAGTTCCTCCATAAAATGAAATTCTCTTCTTCCTCATGAGCTTTCAAGCGCATACGCCTTGAGCCGTGAAGAAGCGTTCCTTAAAAATCATCAATTGAGCAAACATCAGTTTGCGAAAGTGATGATTTCCGCCGTTTCGCAACATAGTGAGAAACGGTATACAAACAGCAAGTTTTGCAAATCAGTTTACTAAGCAAAACTTGGCGTTTAACGAGTTGCGCCATTTCAGCGGCGACGTTAAACCTTCAAAAATTGCAAAAAACGACTGAATTGTTTTTTGCTTCTTTAGGGTAAAATAACTTCCGGTCTATCCGATATCCTTTGTATTTCGAATAAACGAAAAGCAAACATAGTAGGTGACAAGTTCATGCTTCACATTCTCGTTCCGTAAACTCGCGTCCATTACGCCTATCCGGCATTACTCAAAAAGAGTAGGCGAGTGAGAGTGCTGAAAAGCCAAGAAAACTTTCTTTTGCTTTTCTCGAAAATTATTAGAACTATTATAAATCAATATACTATACTTAAAATTAAAAATTTTGTCAAGTAAAAAAAAGTATAAAAAATGCATTTTTCTTTTTTACATCAAGGCTCGTTTTTATGGAAATTAAGTACTTTCAGCACAAAATACTGCAAGAGCTCCGAGACATTTTAAACACACGGAGTTTCATTTTTCTACGTGCTCGACTTTTTGTGGTATGCGAACAACTAAGACGAGCGAAGCAATCTGAAACACTGTAACAAGCTAAAACGCTACACTGCTTAGATTCCTTCGCCCAGTGCTTGCCCCTTGTTTTTAAGATTCGTACTAACGCTGATGCATTTTTAGTTTGGATTGTAACGCAATTTCAGCATTGAAACGAGGATTTGCTTAAAGTACAAGGTAATAGCTACAGATATAAAAAAATTTTGATAAGAATTTTATTGCAACGCCTTTCCTAAAGCCTTACAATTCGCAATACCTTCATCGTCCGGCGTATCATAACAAATCACAGGTTCTGCTACAAGAATAGCCCCTTTTTCTTTGCAATCGGCTTCCCAAATTCTCATCCACTCACCATCAGCCCAACTGTACGAACCAAAAAGTGCAATTTTTTTACCGTTTAATTTTGGAACACAAGATTGAAACATGGGCTCAAACTCGCTTTCTTCCAGCTGTTCGCTTCCCATTGCGGGACAACCAAAGGCAATGACATCAAACTGATCCATCATTCCTTCATTAAATTCACTTGCTGTAAAAAGCGAAACAGTAGCCCCATTTTCACTTGCACCTTCTTTTACAGCCTCTGCCATTTTCTCGGTATTTCCAGTACCGCTCCAATAAACAATAGCTACATTGCTCATACATTATCCTCCAAGTATTTAGATAAATTTTATAACTTTAGCTAACAGTTATGTCAACTATTGATTACATATAGTATAATTATTTTAAATCTTTTGTCAATTAGAAATCGATTATATTTTAATTAAAATATGGATAAACTAACTAAGCAGTACACGAGCGAAGAAAATAATCTGCAAGGAAAGCGCATTAAAAAATAAAAAAGCACGCTTTTGAAGCGTGCTTCTCTCTCACCGAATAAAACTATTCTATTATACTTTGATCAAACAAGGGGTTGACCGGTCAGTGCTTTTCCGAGCCATACGATTAAAACATCGACTGACGGAGCCATTATTTGACCGCCGAAACTATCCCGCAAAAAGCGTTCAATTTGGGTTGACTTATTATATGTTTTTCCGCCACCGACACGCATTGCAAGTCTTGACGCTTCGATTGCGTTTTCCGAAGCATTGATACGGGCTGCCAATATTTTTGCAAGAGCGTCAGCTTCTCCTGCAGCGAAACTTCGTGCAGCTTCGGCGGTGAGCATAATGGAGTTTTGTGCCATCGTGTACATATGCGCCAAATGGATTTGCACGGTTTCGATATGAGATGTGGGTTGACCGGTATGCGGATATACTCTTTTTTGAGCATATTCCGTTGCCATTTCACTTTGCGCTAATGTTAATCCTGAGTAAACGCTTGCCAAACCAACAATAAACATAGGAGCGACCAGTTCAAAAACCTGTGACATACCGGATCCGTCTTTACCAATCATAAGCGAAGAATCAAGCTCAACATTATCCATCTTCATCGGGCAACTCACATTACCGCGCATGCCCATACCCTTCCATGCATCCATGTCAAAGCTTAAGCCCTTTGTTTTAAGCGGAATAATCCAGTTGTTAATCGCATCTTTTTTTTCTGCGGAAGAAGCTAAAACCAAATAATAGGAAGCATGCTCGGCAGAAGTTACCATAGACTTTAAACCGTTTAAGACGGTCTTGTCGCCTTTTTTAGAAACTTTAACTTCCGGAATATAAAAGTGTGTTCCGGTTCCAAACTCCGAATACGCTAATGCCATAAAAACTTCGTTTTCAACGATATCTTTACAAATGGCTTTTTTCGTTTCTTCAGGAGCGGCTCCGTGTAAAACACAGTTTAATGCAACATTGTGCATCATATAGCAAAGTCCTGCCGAAGGATTTTCGCGTGCAAACGCTAAAACCGCTTCCTGATGCTCCACAATTCCAAGTCCCAAACCGCCAAGCTCTTTCGGAATAATGAGCTTAAAGTAACCTGCTTTTCCCATTGCCTTAAAACTTTCAACGGGAAAAGACGCCGTATCATCGCTTTTCTTTGACTCCGGAGCAATATGCTCTTTTGCAAAGGCGACTGCTTTTTTGTAAAATTCAGACATACGAGTCTCCTTAAAATAAATATTTATTTAATTATATACGAAATCGTAAAAATAGTCAAGGATTCCTTGAGATTTTAATTGAAAGAAGAGTTTTTCTAAAAATATGCACTTACAGCACAATGCGATCGTTTTCGGAGCGTTTTACTTTTTTATCTTTTTCAAGTATATTTAAAACCGGAATAATGTATTTGCGGGAAAGACCGGTTTTTTCGCGGGCTTCGGCAATGCTAATAATGTCGCCCGCTTTTTTACCTGCCATAATTTGAGCGGCAACTTTGTCGTACACATCCTTGTGAAAATATAAAAACTTTTCGAGTAACACTAATTTATTGAGCGTTACCAGATCTCGTATTTCTTTTTTGCTTTGCGGGATTGTCAGTTTGTCCACTTCAATGCCTGCCGTTCCCGCTTTTAATGCAAGTGCTAAAATTTTCTCCGCATTGGCGGAAAGTTTTTCGGAACTCTTTCCTTTGAGAATATACCGGTGTGCTTTTTTTTCGAGTTTATTTTGTGAACACAAAAGCTGTAATATATCAATTTTAAGTTTTAACGGAATCGGAATATCAAGCTCTTCGGCGGTAAATCCCACCGTTGATTTTTCAGCGCCTTTTAAAATAATTTTTTGCCAATCCGAAAAGTTCGTTTTTCCGCAATAATATGAGCCGACTTGTACAACTTCATTTTTATCGGCAACCAATTCGTCAATTCGGGTTTTTCCTTTTTCCAAAAAGCCTTCACTTTTAAACTGAAAACTTTGCCATGAAGGAAGTTCAACATTGCTGTACACTTGGAACGCTTTTTTAAATTGAGCTTTGTTATACGAAGCGAAAACGGCAAGCACTCTGCACGCAGCAATAATGCTGCTTCCGCCGTGCCGAATTAAAACCGCCGATTGATTCCATGTACACGCAATCGGCTCGTTGAGTGCGAGACGCCCCAAACTGTGATCAATCGCGTTCAAGTGGAGCGTTCCGATCGCATGCGTTGTCCCCAATGCAATTTCCAATTCAGTGTGATTTTTAAACGTGTTGATTTGCCCTTCATTGTAAAAAAACTCGTCGACACGAACCAAAAGCTGCGAGCCTTGGAACGTCGGAGCGGCGGTATTTTTCGTTAAAAGCATTCCTCGTTTCACTTCAACTTTATCGTTCAGTTTCAAATTTAACGCCGTCCGTGAACCGGCTTCAATGCGTTCCAAATCCTGATGGTGCGACTGAATGTTTTTTACGCGGCACGGAATGTTTCCGGGATATAATGCAAGTTCATCGCCGGAAACAATTTCATCGCCCCGAAGCGTGCCGGTGATTGTTATTCCAATACCCTTCAGCGTAAAGACTCGGTCGATGTACAAAAAAGTTTTATCCGCAACGTGACGGTGTGAATTTTTTACGAGTACCGTAATTTCTTTTTTCAGCGTTTCAATTCCTTCACCGGTTACGGAAGAAACTTGAACGATACGTGGAACGCTGCCTAAAATTTGTAAACAGTTGATTTTAATTTCTTCGTGCAAAAGCTCAATCGTTTCCGCATCGGCTAAATCGATTTTCGTGATAACCGCCAAAATTGCATTCACGTGCATCGCTTTTAAAACGCGCAAGTGATCGGTGGTCATTTGCATCCAGCCGTCATCTGCGGCAATCACCAACAACGCCGCATCCAGTCCCCACGTCCCTGCAACCATATTACGGATAAAGCGTTCATGTCCGGGCACATCCACAATGCCGATAGTACCCACTTCAGGATCTTTCAGCGAAGCAAAACCCAACTCAATCGTCATCCCGCGTTTTTTTTCTTCCGGTAAGTGAGTCGTTTCAATACCGGTTAATCGGGTAATCAATGAAGTTTTTCCGTGATCAACATGACCTGCTGTTCCTAAAATGTACGCCATAGGAGCTCCTAAAAATCCGTTTCCTGCAAAGCCTGTACAAGGTACGCGTCGTCAGTTTCCGAAACACTGACAAGATGCAGGAGCACCGTGTCGTTTTCAACAATGACGATAATCGGGCGCGCTAAATCCCTCAAGCGGTTTTTTATATGGTCGGGCGATTTTTTCCCGATAAGTTTCAGCGCGTATGTCGGAAAACTGATATCGGGCGTACTGCCGCCGCCGAGTGAAAAGCTCGCTTCAACAACCGTGAGTTCAAAATTTTTTTTCCCTGCAAGCTGTGCAGCAATTTTTTCACAGCGCGCTTTGATGTTTTCGGGATCTTGATTTAAAGCTTGCGCCGCCACGCTTTTTTCACCGTTTAAATAACGCACGAGGCAGGCTTGCATAAGGCTTGCCACCGCGCGCCCAACTCGATACGTACGCATGAGCTGGTGCCGCGCAATTTTGTCAACAAGCGCTTTTTTTCCGCTAATCCAGCCCGCTTGCGGTCCGCCGAAAATTTTATCGCCTGAAAAACACACGAGATCGGCACCGCTTTTTATAATTTCCCGCACCGTTACTTCTTCGTCAATGTGGACATCAATATTTCCCGAGCCTTGATCAACGGCAAAGATAATATGTTCCGGCAAGGCTTTTTTTATGTCGCGCAATGCGGGAAATTGCGTAAACCCCCGTATGCGGTAATTTGAACTGTGAACCGCCAGCACCATTTTGGTGTTTTCGTTGATTGCGTTACGGATATCGTCAAGCGTGGTAATATTCGTGGTTCCGACTTCGACGAGCGTACAGCCCGCCGCTTTTAAAATTTCCGGAATGCGAAAACCGCCGCCGATTTGCACTTGCTGCCCCCGCGACACAATGACTTCGCCGCCTTCCGCGAGCGCTTTTAAAAGCAAAAACACGGCAGCGGCGTTGTTGTTGACAATAAGCGAGGCTTCCGTTCCGAGCAGTTGCGAAAGCGAATGCGTTAAAAACGCAAATCGGCTGCCCCGTTTCCCGCCCGTTAAATCGAACTCAATGCTGGAGTACTCGCTCGCAATTTCTTCCGCTTCACTCCAAACTCCTTTCGGGAGCGGGCTTCGGCCGAGATTTGTGTGTAAAATAACGCCGCTTGCATTAACCACATTGGTGATAAGGCTGCGGATAATCGGGGCGCAGGCTTTTTCGACTGCGGTAGCGCATGCCTGCAAAGAAGGAACGCAGTCAAGTGTACCCGCTTTAAGTTGTGTTCGTATGTTTTGTAAATATTCATCCGCAACCGGCAGAATATTTGCCCGTCCGATTTTTGCGGCAAGATCAACTAAATTTTTTTCTGAAAGTAATTTTTCCAATTGGGGAATTTGTGCAAACTTATTCATACGATATAATATAACGGAAGAGGCAGGAATCGAACCTGCCCATGCAAATTGTGCAAACAACGGTTTTGAAGACCGTGAGGGCCACCAGACCCCATCAACTTCCGTATCTATTTTATAAAAATTGCTGTTTTTTGTCAACCGATAAAAAATATTTGTCTTAAAAAAATGATAATTTCACTATTAGAATTTTATCGCTATTCCTAAAATTTAGTATCGGGATACAAAAGGGCTGCAAGCATTTTATAGGCTTCCGCATACGATTTGTTTGCACGATTATGAAAAAGTTCTTTCGGCAAATAATACACTTTGTTATTTTTTACGGCGGAAAGTTCATTCCATATCGGATTTGCCGCTAACGTTTTTTCCAAATTTTTTTTCACGAATGCTTCGCTTTCTTGCACTTGGATAAGAATATATTCAGGGTCGGCTTTGAAGATTTGTTCGATGTTAAGGTCAACTCTTTCCGCCGTAGAATCCGTATTAAATGCTTGCGCAATATTCGTCGCTTTTAAATCGACGAGCATATCTCCGATACTTGAGTTTGCAAGATTCGCTTTTGTTGTTTTTACGCTCGGAAAAAGAGAAAGGACTTTTACATTTCGGTCAGGCGGAATTTTATCAATGATTTCGGCAACTCGTTGTGCAACCGGCACCGTAACGGTTTCATATAAATCTTCCCGCGAATTGAGTGCGGTAAAAACTTTTGCCCATTTTACATAATCTTTTATGCTATTATAGCTTACGGCAATCACCGGTATATTAGCTTGCTGCGCATGCGCTGCAATCGTTTCATACCCGCGCATTGCCGTTGAACAGATAATCAAATCGGGCTGCGTGACTAAAATTTTTTCTATATCCCAGTGTATCGCAGCGGAAGTTTTCGCTACTTCGATAAAGCCTTCATCCTGTGTAATGTCCCGCCCGATTTGTTCTTCGTACAGTGCCACGGCATTTTTCCCGCCGATACCGACCGACACGGTACCGCCACACTCAGCCCACAGCACCGCGTAACTTCCGTAGAGTACTGCAACCTTTTTTGGATTCCGCTTGAGTGTAAGCGCTTCCGTTCTTCCGGAATCATCAACGAAAGTTACCGTTTCGGGCAAAATCTGCACCGTATCCGTTTTACTCATCAATGTTTGAAATGTCGCAGTTACATTTACCCGCGCGGTTTTTGCATCGTCTTTTTTAGCCGTTGTACGAGTTCCTTCTTTTGTGCATCCGAAAAAACAGATAAGCGCAAAGCAAAGTAAATAAAATTTTTTCATAAAAATATTCCTTATATTTTGTTTACCAAGATTATTTTAAAAACTACCTAATCGTTTAAAAGTGCCTCGTGTGCATGCTCGACAATCATTTGGCGGATAGCAGAATATTCGCCCATACCCTTGAGAAGCGCAGTTACCGTATAGCCTTGTTTTTCAAAACGGGACTTCCACGAATCGGGCGCGTCACTTGCCATATCATTGACGGCATGATCACCTGCAACGATCATAAGCGGCGAAAGCACAATGTGTGTTGCCTTTGTTTTTTTCACCTGCTCCAAAACTTTTTCAAAGGAAGGTTCCGCTTCAACGGTTCCGACAACATGATTGCGATGTCTCGTTTCAATAAACGCATGCTGCAATGTTTCATACACCGTGTTGACGGGATGCGCTGTGCCGTGTCCCATCCAAACAAAAGCAGTTTGCTCATCAGCCGATGATTTTGTTTCCGTTGTTAAAATATTCGCCAGCGTTTTTATATCTTTGTTTGTTTTCATCAGTGGAGATGAAATGTTTAGTCGGTTAAATTTTTCAGTATATGGCTGCAGATCGCGAATGATGTCATCGTACTCGAAACCGGCGATAACATGGGTCGGCTGCAGGAGCAGTTCCG
This sequence comes from uncultured Treponema sp., assembly GCA_937923945.1. Taxonomy (GTDB): domain Bacteria; phylum Spirochaetota; class Spirochaetia; order Treponematales; family Treponemataceae; genus Treponema_B. The sequence continues at coordinate 16,122 of CALDWC010000116.1, read as the reverse complement.
TTACTCCTTCCGCGATCATTTTTTCAACGGCAGCTGAAACGGTATCAATCATAAGCTTATCGCGCGCTGCGAGTTTTCGAATGATGATTTTACTCGTAAATGCTCTGCGAACTTCATAGCTCGGAAACGCTTCCTGCAAACTTCGTTCAATCGCATCGATGGTTACCCGTCTCGTGTCATGATAACTCGTGCCGAACGAAACGCACAGCAGTACCGGTTTTTTTGTTCCGTCGCTGCACTGATTTTTTTCGAGTTTTGTACACATAGAAACTTTTTCCTTATCGTTAATTTCCCGAAGCGCAAAACTGCAATGCATAAGGCTGCATCAGCTTTGCCGTTTTAATGACTTCGATATTATTAAAAACCGATGTGTCGCCTTCAAGTATTTTTTTACCGTTTGCGAAAATGTACACATAATCGGCAAGCTCGTAAATTAAATCCATATCGTGACTTGAAATAATAATCGTTGTTTTCGTTTTCAGCTTTTTCAAAATGCTCTGTATCTGCTGTACCGAAAAAGGATCAAGCCCGCTTGTCGGTTCATCCAAAAGTAAAATACGCGGAGCTATTGCCAAAATTCCTGCAATGCTGATTCGTTTTTTTTGCCCCGCCGACAAAAAGTGAATCGGCTTTTCAAAAAAATCTTCGGCGTTTACCGCCTTTATCGCCTCTAAAACTTTTTTATGAATTTCGTCTTCAGATAAGCCGAGATTGCGAAGCGGAAAAGCAAGGTCATCATAAATTTCGGAAAAAAATATTTGTGAATCGGGATTTTGAAAAACCAAGTTTATTTTTTGCCAGTACTCAAGCAAAAACTTTTTGTTATACCGAATTGCTTCTCCGTCCAGTAAAATTTTTCCGCTTGTCGGTTTAAAAATACCCATGAGCAAATTAAAAAAAGTTGATTTGCCCGAACCGTTTGCGCCGATAATGCCGATAATATTTCCTTTGCTGCTGTCAAAGTCGACACCGTCAACGGCAAGCGTGCCGTCTTCATAGCGGTAAAAAAGTTTTTCGCATCGTATGTTTGTTTGCAAAATTATCCTCCCATATTAAATTTTTCGTTATAAAATTTTAATTCGAGGGCAAGCGACATTTGATTGTGCTTTTCAAACACCGAAATAAAAAGGCTTGCCGCAATTTTTGAAATGGATTTTAAAGCAATCAGATTTTTTTTATCTCCGAATTTTAAAATGCGCGCTTTATTCATTCGCTGATATTCTTCGATAAAAATAAAAATACTCCGATACACTAAACTCATCAGTTCGATCAAAATATTCGGCGTTTTTATTTTTTTTAAAAGTTTTAATATTTTCAAAACCGGCGTTGTTAAAATAAAAAAATACATACTCGAAATGGAAGCGATACAGACAAAAAACAGATTGATTCCCGTGTGCAGACTTTCTTCGGTAACGCCGAGCGTCGCATTAAAAATCTTCACGGCAAAAATATTTTCAGGAGCATTCACCGTCAGTATAATTCCCAAAAGCGAAAACAAAATAAAAATAAGCGGAATTTTAAAAAGAGACAGATAGTTTTTCAGTCGTATTTTTGCAACGGCGACGCAAAGAAATGACATCACAAAAAAACTTGCAAGTTGAAAAACAATGCCCAGCCGTGAAAGAATAATCCCCGCCAAAAAAATAAAAAATTTAATTGACGGGGAAAAATCTTTCAGCTTATTCGTATATGAATATTTATCGATAATAAGCAAAGGTTTGTTTCCTTATTGCGAAGTTATTTTTTGTTTACTTCGTTCGTGCAATACACCGAACGCATAACCGACAAAAACGGCGCCGATTGCAACTTGGAGCGAAAACAATAGCGACTCGATTTCTCCGCTGGGCGGTTCCCAAAACGGTTCGTACCACGGTTCGTAGTCGGGAGCAACTTCGCTAATCATTGCTTCGGCAGCATCATCGGAACCACCGAAAATTTCTTCTTCGCCGTTATGCGTCATTGGGATAACGATTAACGGAACTAACGCGATGAGTAATACCGCAATTACCACAAAAATTGTTTGTTTACTGAGCGATTTCAAAATCCAACACTCCTTTTTCTTTATTTGCCACTATGTAGTTGAAGATAAGCATTGTAACCAATCCTTCAATAACTGCAAGCGGAATTTGTGTCAATGCAAAAATGCCTAAAAATTTTGTCAGTGAACCGACAAAACCGCTTGTTGCATCGGGATATGCAGATGCCAACTGAAATGACGTAACAATGTATGTTCCCAAGTCTCCCAAAAAAGCAGCAAGAAATACCGCGAGACTGATGTTGACTTTTTTGAAAAGTTTATACAGTCCGTAACTGATAAGCGGACCGACAACTGCCATTGAAAACATATTTGCTCCGAGCGTTGTTAAACCGCCGTGCGCTAAAAGCAAGGCTTGGAAGAGCAAAACAATGCCGCCGATAACGGTCATGCGAGTCGGACCGAACAAAATTGCGCCCAAACCGACACCGGTCGGATGTGAACAGGAACCGGTAACCGACGGAATCTTCAATGCGGAAAGAACAAACGCATAACCGCCTGAAAGTCCGAGCAGCATGCGCGTATCTTTACCTTTTTTCCAATCTTTTTGCAAGCCGATAATTCCATACACAAAAAACGGAACGCAGGCTGCAAACCAAATCAAGCACCAATGTAAGGGTAAAAAGCCTTCCATGATGTGCATTGAGTACGCCGGCATTGTTGCGAACAAAAACAGTACGCCGAACGATGCAAGCATCAACGTCTTTTTTTTCATGTCTAACCTCCAATTTAGACGAAAATTTTGTAAATGATTTTGTAGAAAATAGGGAAGTGTAAAAATATAAGCTCTGCAAACAAAAGGCTGCACGCTTATTATCTAAACATCGTATTCATCACAAAGTCACCCACAATGAAATCACGGGACGACCTTCGCTTTGGCTTGGAATGCAAAATGTATCCCCTTCCCGCCGAAGGTTTATCCAATCGAAAAAGGCAGGTCTCCTGGCTCATGATGTTCCGCACAACGCCTTCCCGAAAAACCAGTGGCTTTTGTTGTGCAACTCAATTACAGTAGCGGGGGCTGCATCGGTTTCTAACCGATTTCCCTATTAATTTGCGTAAAGCAAAACCTTATTCAACGGTACTGATTATACTGTAAAAAAGATTTTAGTCAATACCTTGTTGAAGCATAAAAACGGGGAGTGAGGATTTACTGCAAAACATGGTTTCCGGTCGGCGAGTGTCTGCAGTTGGGACCGTACTTGGTCCAAAGCTTTTGACTGTTGCCTGCTCTGCATTCATGCCCGCAATAGACGCAGTGCACTCCGTCCGAAATGAGTACATGCATTTTTGAAGGACTCGCTTTACATTCGGGACCGTACTTTGTCCACAGTTTTTGCGTGGCGCCCGCCTTGCATTCTTGACCGCAATATCTACATGTCATCGCTTTGTTCTCCTCATTAATAACAGTTGCACCTAAAAAGTTTGTATGAATTTAAGTTTTATATATGTGTTATTATTTTACTCGCCATCAATTTCTTTGTCTAGTTCTTCAAGTGAAAAATCGCTGTACACAGCAACGGCAACAACGACTCCCGCCGCGCTGGCAAGGTCGTCTGCGTAACCGACCACCGGAACCATATCGGGAATTAAGTCAAAAGGAAAAATAATATAACCGATTGCACCGATTGTCAATGCTTTTAAATGTGCCGGCATCGAAGGGTTGTCCAATGCGGAAATCAATTTTCAAAAAATTGCTTTTCCCGTATCAATGTTCGCTTTTTCCGCTTTTTTGAATGTGCCGCTGATGTGCATCGTTCGGTTATGAAGCGGATGGTTCTCGTTCAAGAGGAGATTGCGGAGAAAAAGCTCAAGGAATTCCGTGGTTGCATGAATACCGTTTTTCAAGTCATTACAATGAGCTTTTTACTCCATCTTGTTTAAAGTGAGCCGAAGCAGAGTTTCTTTTTTTTCATCGGCATAGACATTTATGCTGAATGAATTTTTTCGGCATTCATGGAGACGGGATATGCCCAGTCTATTTTTCGCAGTACATAACTCCCCGCCTGCAAAACTGAAAGCGGAACTTTTTCAGATTTGCAGGTAGTGGGAATAGAATGTTGATATTACTCGTATACTATTGTAGCATTTTTTATCATATTAATGAGATCTTGATTTTTAACTATAGGTAAAATTGTTCCACCCTCAAGGCTCACTTTGACATAATCTGAAGTAACAGTAGCAGTAAAAGTTTCACCACCTAAAGTACCTGTGTTGGCTTGAGTGTATGATCCATCAGCGCGTCTTTTCCATGATGAATCCTCAAACCATACTCCATAGATTACATTTTCAACAAAATAAAAGTAGTGATCCTCTGAACTAACCACAAGTCCATCAAGGCTTCCCTGCGTAGTTCCGCCGCCGGTGTTTCCGCCCGGTGTATTTCCTTGTTGTTGCGGTGTATTATTACCCTGATTGCAACCCATAACTATTCCAAGCCCAAGGCTTAGAACCAAAAGAACAGCTGTTCTCACCATAGATTTTGTTCTCATATAAAACTCCTTTTCTGCACCATGCAGAATTTATATATTTTTAAAAAGTCTTTCGCCGTACATAAAACCGTTCCGCCTATCCGCTGCACTGTAAGCGAATAAAATTTTGTGTATGGTGCGAATAACTTTAAGAAACGCCGGCTAAAGGTTTCATACCGTTTAACAGCATTCCCATTGTTTTCGAATGTTCGGTATCTTATTTTGTATTTTGAACATTCGTGAAACAATAAATTTTTAACCAAAAACATCTTTGCACATTAATTCACTACCGGTCATAAAACACCATTTCCCATATAATCAAATCCGCTTTTACACACATTAAAGTAGTTATCATAAAGCATGGTATTTTTTTGCTTTGAGGCATAAAACACCGTGCGTTCAGCTCCCGTCCGTGCCGTTAAAGGCGCAAGTAACATACTCCCCTGATTTGTTTTATCATCGGTGTCGACAAACCAAAAGGTATCCAACAGCATATCAATTCGTTTAATAAGCAGCTGTTTTTTTATCGATTCATATTCTTCATCCGAACAAAGGCTTCGTATGTAGGTATCCAAATAATATTTTGAAGCGGTATCAAAAAAAACTTCATTCATATATTCGTATTCACCCTTGCCAAAACCTAAAAGCATTTTGTCATAAGTGTACAATATTTTTTCATCCCAATCATCAAAGATAACAGTCAACCAATTTTTATAACCTTCCGCAATCCGTTTTACACGGTGATCGACCGATGACCAGCTGATAAAAATCTTCTTTTTCATCGAAAAAACACCTCATGCTTTATTTAAAAATCGCGTAATTATAGAAAAAAAAATAAAGTCAAGTAGCTTTTTGAAAAAGTTTGTACTCAGAAAAGACATGGTATCCCCCTACTTGCCAAAAAAGTTTTTAGCGGAAAATTGTTCAAAGTCTAAAAAATGTTTCGGCATACAAATCCCGCGCTGGGCCATGCTAGAGGAAACGCTGATTAATTCTCAATTGAATTAATCAATGTCTCATTCAAGAGCGCCGAGGGGTAGTGCATTGAAAAAGCTCACAGAAGCTAACTGGTTTTATTCTTTGTCGTAGGTTTCGAGTATGTCCCGAAGTTCGTTCAGCATGCGCCGATGTACTACTTGTTTATATTGCGCAATTCAATTATAATAAAATAGTAAATAAAAAATCGATTGATATTAGGAGAAATGTATGAGTGCAAAAATTATTGATGGGTTTGCGATTGCGGCGGATGTTCGTGCAAATGTTGCAAAGCAAACGGAAGCATTAAAAGCAAAAGGAATTACGCCAACGTTAGCGGTTATTTTAGTGGGAAATAATCCGGCTTCTCAGTCGTATGTTGCGGGTAAAACAAAAGCGCTGCACGAAGTCGGCATGGCGGATAAAGCCTACCACTTGCCGGAAAGTACCAGTCAGGCGGAGCTTTTAAAGCTCATTGGCGAGCTGAATGCGGATAAAAGCGTAAACGGCATTTTAGTGCAGCTCCCGCTTCCCGAGCAGATTGATCCGGATGCGGTTATTGAAGCAATTGATCCGGCAAAAGACGTTGACGGATTTCATCCGGTCAGTACGGGAAAACTCTTTTTGGGACATAAAACATTTATTCCGTGCACGCCGCACGGTGTGGTGCATTTGTTAAAACTTCAGGGCATTGAAACGAAAGGAAAGCATGCGGTTGTTGTCGGACGCTCAAACATTGTTGGAAAACCGCTGTCGCTTTTACTTTTCGGTAAAGATATGAACTGCACGGTAACCGTATGCCACAGCGGCACAAAAAACTTGGCGGAAATCACCCGTCAAGCGGATATTTTAGTTGCCGCGATAGGGAAGCCGCAATTTATCAAAGCGGATATGATTAAAAAAGGCGCAATCGTTATCGATGTCGGGGTAAATAGAGTCCCCGATAGCAGCAAAAAATCGGGTTTTCGCCTGGTCGGTGATGTTGACTTTGAGCCGGCGTGCGAAGTCGCTTCGGCGATAACACCGGTGCCGCGGGGCGTCGGACCGATGACGATTGCAATGTTGATGGAAAACACGCTGCTTGCGGCACGCCGACAGCACGGGCTGGAATAATTTTTCCCAAACGCGGCGTGTTCCGCATAGAGCGGACGCGGCAGGGATAGGAGGGGAACGGGTGACATTTTTCAAAATGCCGCCCGTTGTACACGAACGCACCGCAATTTCGGTGCGTTCGTACCGATAGCCCCGGATAGCCCGAAAGCCGCCCAAAGGAAATGCTGATTAAAGGCTTGACGCCGTTTAACATCGTTTCCAACTTGTTTCTCAATGTTCAACATATAGTATTGAACATGTGCGAAACAAGAGATTTTAAAGGTGGTTACTGATTAATTCCCGATTGAATTAATCAGTAACTCTCAAAGGAAAAAAATATCAAATTATCCGAATTAAAAGAGCTATGTTAAAAGATATTCAAAATTCGCAGGACACGAGAAAAATAGAATTGGACAAGGCGGGCATTAAGGGACTTCGGTATCCGATTGCCGTTTTGGACAAGGTGAATAAGGTGCAGCACACGGCGGCAATTGTTGATTTATATGTGAACTTACCGAAAGAATTTAAGGGAACGCACATGAGCCGTTTTGTCGATGAGTTTAATAAACACGCAAAAAGAATTTCGATGAAAGCGTATTTGGAGATGCTTGAAGCGATTCGAATACGGCTGGATGCGGCGACGGCATACGGAAAATTGCGATTTCCGTATTTTATCGAAAAGGAAGCTCCGGTCAGTAAGCAAAAAGCGGTGATGAGCTATGACTGCGAGTTTGCAGGCAGGGTGAGTGCGGATGATCGGCATTTTACGGTGGCGGTTAAGGTTCCGGTGCAAACGCTCTGTCCCTGCTCGAAAGAAATCAGCGACTTCGGAGCGCATAATCAACGAGCGGAAATTTCGATAAGGCTGGAAATCGGGAGCTTTTTTTGGCTTGAAGATTTGATTGCACTCGCGGAAGCGGCTGCTTCTTCGCCGGTGTATTCGCTTTTAAAACGCGAGGATGAAAAGTTTGTAACCGAACAAAGCTATTGCAATCCGAAGTTTGTCGAGGACACGGTGCGGGATGTGTGCCTTGCCCTTCCGAGACTGGGGGATTTTCCGTACTGCGAAGTAGAAGCCGAAAGTTTTGAAAGTATCCATAATCATAACGCCTTTGCGAGTGCAACCGGAGCGTGTATCGCGGGGCATTTTGTACAAAGCTAAAAAGGTTTTTGCGTATTTATCGACGGTGTGATATGAGGTTTCGTATACATGCAGCCGGTGTTGTCTCTTTTATCCGCTTATCCGTCCTGCACAACACGGTTCTTTTTTTATTTCATGGCATTTTATTTTCAAAAAATACTGGACTCATCACCGATTATTCAGTATACTGAAATAGATTATCACACCGATAACGTAATCTCACATTGAGGAGTATCATTATGAAATTCAAGAAAGTAACGCTTTTAGGCGGCGGTGTTCTCGGTGCGCAAATAGCACTGATGAACGCATATACCGGACACGACACCACAATCTGGATGCGCAGCGAAAGTTCGATTGAACGGACAAAGCCTCGATTGGAACGATACCGCACATTGATGATTCAAGCGCTGGAAGACGCGCGAAAATTGATCGGCAATCCGATGGGTGCATACCTTTACCCGAAAGGTTTAATCCGCAACTGGGCGGAGATAACCGATGAAAAACTTACCGAACTCATCGCGGATGCCAAGAAAAACTTAACCGAAAATATACACTTGGAATTGGATTTACAGAAAGCGTTAAAAGGTGCCGACATTGTCATTGAAACCATGTCGGAAGATCCGAAAGCAAAAACCGAAATTTATAAAAAAATCAGCGGGCTGCTGGATGAAAAAACGATTCTGTGCACGAACTCCTCTACCCTGCTTCCTTCTATGTTTGCCGAAGATACCGGCAGACCTGAAAAATATATGGCACTCCACTTCGCGAATGAAATCTGGAAATTTAACACGGCAGAATGTATGGGACACGCAGAAACCGATCCGAAAGTGTACGATGAGGTTGTCCGCTACGCCGACGAAATTAACATGGTACCGATTAAGCTCCATAAAGAGCAGCCTGCCTATATTTTGAACTCTCTACTCGTTCCGCTTTTAGATGCCGCTCAAAAGCTGTGGGGAAAAGGTGTTGCCGATCCTGAAACCATCGATATGACATGGCGGCTTGCAACGGGAGCTCCTGCAGGACCGTTTCAAATCATTGATGTGGTTGGGCTTGAAACCGTGTACAATATTTTGCTGATGAAACCCGATACAAAAGACCCGAATTCACTCAACTATAAAATTGCCGCACTGATTAAAGAAAAAATCGACAAAGGTGAAACCGGCGTCAACGCAGGCAAGGAATTCTACGACTACAAAAAGTAAATCAAAACGGACGGTGGGGCTCAAAAATCCCGCCGCTTTATTTTAGGTTAATGCGCAAAACTAAATCAAGCAGGTAGACAAAACCGTCTTTTCGTGCTATAATCGCATCCGTTCCTTATTGTAAAATATATTGAAATAATAATTTAAAAAAACGGAGTGATATTATGGCATTGATTTTAGCATCGGTAACCGATAAAACCGGTTTAGTTGCGTTTGCAAAGAAAATGGCATCAGGCGAAAAGCCTGTTTCCTTTTTGGCATCGGGCGGAACGGCAGCCGCTTTGGAAAAAGGCGGAATAACCGTCCGTACGGTCGCTGATTTTACTCAATCACCCGAAATGCTCGGCGGCAGAGTAAAAACTTTGCACCCGAATATTCACGCGGCTTTGCTTGCCCGAAATACCGACGCTGATTTATCCGAAATTAAATCTCGCGGTATTGAACCGATTGACATTTTGGTGTGCAATTTATATGCATTTGAAAAAACCGTTACAAAACCGGACGTGAGCGAAGCGGACTGCATTGAACATATCGACATCGGGGGCATCGCATTATTGCGGGCAGCCGCTAAAAATTTTGACCGCGTTGCCGTTGTATGCGACCCGGCGGATTACGATGCCGTTGCCGAAGAATTTTTACAAAAAGGCGAAGTCAGCCGTGAAACGAGAAAACAACTTGCCGCGAAAGCCTTCGCCCTCTGTACGCAGTACGATGCAGCAATCACCGATTGGTTTACCGGCGGCACCGAAAAAACAATCCGCGGCTACAAAAAACAAGACCTGCGCTACGGTGAAAATCCCCATCAGTCGGCAACCCTCTATACCCTGAAAGCGGGCGACGGTGTGCTGGGTGGAAAACTCTTTCAGGGAAAAGAACTTTCGTATAATAATATTTTAGACTGCGATGCGGCGTGGCGGGCGGTTTCGCTTTTTGACCGTCCCGCCGCGGTGGTGATTAAACACTTAACGCCCTGCGGTGTTGCGGAATTGGGCGCCGATGCAAAACCGGAACAGGTGTACAAAGCCGTTGAAGCGGCAATCGCCTGCGATCCGGTTTCCGCCTACGGGAGCATTATTGCGGTGAATACCGTCTTTGACACAAAAGCGCTCGAAGCGTTCGGAAAGCTTTTTGTCGAATGCTTGATTGCTCCGAAATTTACCGACGAAGTGAAGGAACGGCTTGCCGCAAAGAAAAACTGGCGAGTGATTGAAGCCCCGCTTTCCGCTCAATCGCAAATACGCGAATTTCGTTCCGTACTCGGCGGCTTTTTAGTACAGGATGTCGACCACGGTGATCCGAAAACAGCCGAATACAAAGTTGCAACCGCAAAAAAACCGACGGAAACAGAAATGTCCGTTTTGCATTTTGCGTGGAAAGCATGCACGCTCGTTAAATCCAACTCCATATTGCTTGCCGCTCCCATCGATCCTGCCCATCCGGAATTGGGTTCGTGCAGTGTCGGGATCGGCTGCGGACAACCAAATCGGGTTGACGCAGCCCGCCACGCCGTTGAACGGGCAGGCGAAAAAGCACGCGGTTCCGTCCTCGCTTCGGATGCATTTTTTCCGTTTCCCGACACCGTACAAGTTGCCGCGCAAGCCGGCGTTTCCGCCATTGTTCAGCCGGGCGGCTCCATTCGCGACGATTTGAGCATCGAAGAATGCAACAAAAACGGTATGGCGATGCTCTTTACGGGCGTGCGGCACTTTAAACATTAGGAAGGTACTGATTAATTCTCGATTGAATTAATCAGTATCTCCTATAACCTCCTATTCGGAAAATTATTCTAAAACAAGTTTTTACTTGTCAAGAATTTTACGCCGTTTTTATCTACTATTTTCAATTTTTTATAGAACCGAAATTAGGATAGAAATGCTCTGCAAGCCGAAAATTAAAAAAGGGTATCGGTTTATTTCGATACCCTTTTGAAAAATACACACAAAAATATTACCGTTTCAAGCTCACTGCCGTTCCAAGCATATTATCGGAAGTTTGAATCGCTTTCGAGTTAAATTCATACGCTCGCTGAGCGACGATCATATTAACCATTTCACTGACCGTTGAAACGTTCGACATTTCCAAAAATTTATGTTCGGTTTTACCGAAACCGCCGAAACCCGGACGTCCTGCAATCGCTTGCCCCGAAGCAGGCGTTTGCTTAAAAAGGTTTGATCCTTCCGCGGAAAGTCCCGCATTATTTTGAAAGCGGTACAATTCGATTTGTCCGACCTCAACCGGATCGTTAAGATCACCGACACGAACGGAAACGCGTCCGTCACGGCTGACCGCAATCGTGTTTTCCATATAGTTTTCAGGGAAAATAATTTCCGGCAAAACGCGCAGTCCGTTCGAAGTTACTAACTGGCGGTCTGCATCGACTTTAAAAGAACCGTCACGGGTATACGCATACGTTCCGTCATACTGCAAAACGCGGAAAAAACCTTCACCGTGAATCGCTATATCGGTATTCACGCCGGTGTTTTGCAGCGAACCTTGCTCGAAAAGACGCTGCGTTGCCGCCAATTTTGCACCGTGTCCCATTTGTACTCCAACCGGAGTAATAGTGTCCTCGGTTGCGGGCGTTCCCGCCGTTTTCACCGTTTGATACAAAAGGTCTTCAAATTCCGCACGCTGTTTTTTGAAACCGGTCGTATTTACGTTTGCCAAGTTATTTGCAACCGTGTCGATGTTCGATTGTTGGCTGTTCATACCTGTTGCCGCTGTCCATAAACTTCTTACCATAAGTATTTCCTTCTGTATTTTTATTTTCGGTCGATAAAAAAAAAACTTAAGAAAACCCCGATAAACAATTCTAAAAAACTAAAAACAATATCGGTAAACAAAAAAATATAGTAACTTTCAATTCTTTGCAGTTGTTTCTCAAACGTTGAGAGGGCATTCTAATATTTCGGTATGCTTTTCTTTCAGCAGCAACACATTTTGAGGTTTTATGAAAAAGTTTTTTTATCTGCTCGTTTTCTGTTCGTTATTTTCGGGTGCTTTTGCACAAGATGCCGATAAACCGCAGGAAACACCGCCTGATTCCGGGCTTGAAGTTTTGGAATTTAAACCGATACGCACCGGTGATAAGTACATAAAGATCGGTCTCGGACTGGGTACTCCGCTTTTTAACACATCGAATAAACGTTTTGCAATTCCAACGAAAATGTATCCGGGACCGAAAATTTTTGTCGGTATGCACTTTTATGTAAAAGACGGACTTTCGGTCGGCGGCGATTTAAGTTTTGAGTTTTATACCACAATAGGGAAAAACCTGTACTTTAATGTGCCGATTTCTTTTGCCGTCGGATATACGCCAACATATAAACGGTGGCGCTTCCCCATGGGAATCGGGGTGGGCGGTATTTTTATGTCGTACCTTGAAAATAAAGCGTTCGGTCTGTACATTAATCCGTATGCTTCCTTTTATTATCAGTATTCACCGGATTGGTCGTTCGGCGGAGAACTGAATTGGGCGATTACGAGCGAATTCCGTAAAAATGCCGATTATGCACGGGCAAACAACAATCTCGGTATTTCATTTTCGGTTCGATACCATTATTAAGGAGAAAACGGTTTATGAAAAAATTTATCCGCACTATTTTTTTTGCAAGCGGGATACTCGCTTTGTTTGCGGTTTCCTGCAGCGGTTCGTATATTTTGGCAACCATCGAAAATGAAGTAAAGTTAAACAAGGCAACTGCCCGCGGTTCAATACGCAGTATTGTAAAAATCGGTTCGACGCTGTATTGTTCAAACGGAGAAATTTTAACTAAAGCCGAATTTAGTGAAGACGATTGGACAACAATATCATCACCGGTTTCCGGTCAATGTTCAGGACTCGCAACCGACGGAACCAAACTTTTTGCATCATTTAACAAGTATTATGAAGGACAATATGGGGTATATGTTTTGGATCGCGGCAGTTGGAAGAAAGTTCCGAATTCGGATAATATTCAGATTGTAAAAGGTTCCGGTACGGTGTTCGGCTCGGACGGTTCAACGACGTATGTTATTACTGAAAGCGGGCTCGGTACGAAAATCGACGGAACACTCAATGCTGCCGGCAGGGACTATGCGGCGACGAGTGCGGGGCTTTTTAAAGGCGGTGCGAAAGTTGCTAATGCTCCCAGCGGCATTTGCGCGATTGATCCTGACGGCAAATATTTTTTAACCGCCGGTGAACTTATTGCCGCCTCGGATGTTACAAAAAAATACGCACACAGGATTTCACAACCGTCCGGTGTAGCGCTTATGACTATTAACGGCACCGATCATATACTTGTTGCCAAGAACGGCGGTTATAGCGAAATTATTGTCGATGATCCAAGCGATGTAACAAAAAGTCGCCCTGTTTCAGGCGGCATGATTTCAGGCGGAAGTCTTGAACAGTATGAAGCATCCGTCGGTAAATATCCCGTCAAATGTATTTATGCCGGCAGTAACGGAAGCGGTACGTTTTACATTTATCTCGGAGTAAATGATCCGCACTTTGCAAAATACAGCGGTTTATGGGGCTTTTACAGTGCCGGAAAAAAAGAGTGGAACCGTGAATAAGCGGTCAAACACACTTCTACATCGTTCGTAAAAATACAGACACATTTATCGATAAAATCTCGACAAAAAGAGCACACCATCAAAAAGCTTGAACTTATCCGTCTCAAGCTTTTTGCCTCATTCCGCCTTGAACTTTCCGACTTCAGCGCTGAGGGTTTCAATCGCGCTTTTGTTTTTTTGGGTAATTGCGTTTACTTCCTGTACGGCAGTGTTTATTTGCACGGCACCGGAAGCCATTTCGTTCATTCTGTCGGTAATCACGCGGGTTAAATCGTCCAGCTTCCGCATTTCTCCGGCGACTTGCTCACCGCCGCGAAGCATTTCCGCCGATCCGTCTTTTACTTCCGACGTAACCGCGTTAATGCTTTTCATGGCAACCAACACTTCGCGGCTTCCGCGTTCCTGCTCTTGCATCGCCTGTGTCAGCTCCTCACTCGCTTTTTGTACCTCTTCCGAAAATTCATAGATTACATTAAACTTTTCATCGACCAGTTTTGCAGAATCGGCGACTTCGCGAATTTCGGCACTGAGCGTTTTTAAAGTGCCGGTAATGTTTTTCCCCTGTACGGCAGACTCTTCGGCAAGTTTTCGGATTTCGTCTGCAACAACGGCAAAACCTTTTCCTGCATCACCGGCATGTGCCGCTTCAATCGCTGCGTTCATCGCAAGCAAGTTTGTCTGACTCGCAATGCTTTGAATAACATTACTTGCTTCAATCAGCGTACCGGATTCTTCGGCAATTTTTTTCGTAATATCACTTGCGCCCGATACCGTTTCTTTTCCGTCATCGGTGGCACTGACGAGATGCTGCACCGCAATATCGGCTTTATTTAAGTTTTGTGTAATCGACATGATCGTTGCAACCATCCGTTCAACGGAAGAAGAAGATTGAGCCACCGATGCCGCCTGTGTTTCAATGCTCCCGTTTAAGTTTGTAATCGTTCGGATGATTTCTTCCATCGTGGCGGACGTTTCCGTAATGCTTGTCGCCTGCGTCATTGTCTGTCGTTTTACGCCTTCAATGTTTGCAGCTATTTGATTGATACTGCTCGCAGTTTCACTCATATTACTTGAAAGATTCGTACCGATTTCAGACATGATAACGGTATTGCTGCTTACTTCCTTTATTGACGCACCGATCTTTTCGATTGTTTCATTAAAATACCGCGACATATCGGTAATTTCATCATTGCCGACGACCGGAAGCCGTACCGTTAAATCTCCGCTCCCTTGTGAAATATCTTTGAGCGCATCCACAACAACGTTGATGGGTTTAATCATTCGACGCGCAATCATAAAAATGATGATGAGTATTGCACCCACCATTATAATGCCAAACACGGTAAGTAACCGCTGCATATCGGCAGTCTTTTTTAGCATCATATCTTTGTCGCTTTCCAGAATAACCGTCCAATCCGTGCCGGGAACTTTTGCGTATGCAACAATAAAATGCTCCTTGCCGTTTTCTCCTTTTCTTTTATATGAGCCGACCGTATTTTTCAACGTGCCGTCGATAGCTCCTTTTACAAAATGCGCCGTATCTTCAAACTCCGGTACTTTTTTAGCTAATTCAATAATGTTATCGTTACGTTCTACCAATTCGGTTGCAATCGCACCGATGGTTCTTCCCTTTTTTGAAACGATAAAGCCAAAAGTGTTATTTTGTTCTTGCAAAACTTCCGCTAAAGTTTCTGAAATCCATAAACCCGAAAGCTTTGCATTTATTGCACCGACTACTTTTCGATTTTTATCAAAAACGGGAACGGCAAAAACGCTTAACAACTCTCCGTTTGCCGCTGACGTAAACGGCTCACTCAAATATCCTTTTCCGCTCATCACGATAGGATACCACTCCTGTTTTGCCACGTTGATGGTTTTATCGACCAAATACAAATTGCCTGCCGTATCGGCAAAACTCACATTCCGTATGTATTTTGGGCGTGTAGCAGTCCGTAGCAACAAGCTTTTTACGTTTGGTGAAACCGCTCCGTCGACAAGTTCCGGAATGCCGCTCAATCCCTCTAAAAAAGCCATAACCTTTTGAAATTTTTCGGAAACTGTCGTTGCAGCGAATAAAGCGGTTGTTTGTAATTTTTCTTTTGCTTCATTAATTAAAAGTTTTCGAGTCGACAGCATCGCAACCATATAGAACACAATGATCAAGCCGAAGCTCATCGAACCGAAAACCGATAGTAACCTTATTTGTAATGATCCTTTTCTGCGCACTTATATTTCTCCCGCATAAATAAAAGTTCACGGTGTACCTGTTTACATCATTCATATCCGCCCCGTACCCGAAAGCCGTTTTATTTATAATTAATTTTATACTGACTATATCTCAATTTTTATTATTTTACTACATGTATGCAAATATTTTATTAAATATCGGTAAAGTTTAAGTAAACTGTTCGACGGAATTGCGTTATGGAAACGTTGATTAAAGGCTTGACGCCGGTTTTTAAATGTGGGTACTGAAAAATAGTTTCTAAAAATATAACCTGAGTTTTTGAAAGACGACCTTAATTATCTATTGAATTAATCAGTGCCTCCAAAAGTTTGGTAAATTTTTAAAATTTCTCGGCAAATATTTTAAAATATTTGGTAAATAATTTTAAAAACTTGGCAAATAATTTAAATTATTTGGTA
>CALDWC010000115.1 GCA_937923945.1 uncultured Treponema sp. | reverse complement strand
TACGTAAAATTTTTCAAAACTCGACGGGCATCTCTAAAAATCTAACCGAATTTTTAGAGATGCCCTCAATTCTCGGTTAAATTAATCAGTGTTTTCTTGGTGTATTTTCATGATATCCTTCTTTTCGCTGACTTCCCTTTTTTGTCGTTTTGTGGTATAGTTATCCGCTATGACCGATTTTGTTCATCTTCATGTACACACCGATTATTCATTGTTAGACGGAGCGGCTTCCGTAAAAAAACTGGTTACCCGCGCGAAAGAATTGGGGCAGCCCGCGCTTGCGATTACCGACCACGGCAATATGTTCGGTGTTATCAACTTTGTTGAAGCCTGTAAAGCAGCCGAGATTAAACCGATTGTCGGTTGCGAATTTTATGTCGCGCCCCATTCGAGAAAAGAAAAAGCCGCCGACGAAAACGGACGGCGATATTACCATTTGATTTTGCTTGCGAAAAATGAAACCGGTTATCGTAATTTAATGCATCTTTCTTCGTTGAGCTATCTGGAAGGTATGTATTATAAACCGCGCATTGATACGGAGCTTTTGGAAAAATATCACGAAGGGATTATCTGTTTAACGGCATGCCTCGCGGGGCAGCTGCCGGTGTTGCTTTTGGCAGGGAAATACGATGAAGCGGAGCAATTTTTACGCACGTACATCGATATTTTCGGATACGACAATCTCTACTTGGAATTGCAGGATCACGGCATCAAAGAGCAAAAACAGGTTGCCCCGCTCATTGCGGAAATGGCGCGAAAACTCGGTTTGCCGCTCGTGGTTACGAATGATATTCATTACTGCTTGCAAGAAGATTACATCGCCCAGGATGTTCTCATGTGCATCGGGATGAAAAAACTGCGGAGTGATGAAAATCGTATGAAGTTTGAAGGCAGCGAGTTTTTTCTCAAAAGTGCCGACCAAATGGCAACGCTTTTTCCCGATTATCCTGAAGCGATGCTCAATACGCTTCGGATTGCGGAACGTTGCAACGTGAGTATTCCGGAGCCGGGACCGCTTTTACCGATATATCAGATTCCGGAAAATTTTGCAAAAAAAGAAGATTACATTGATTACCTCGTGTATGAGGGCTTAAAAGATCGGTATTCCGAAGTGACGGAAAAACACAAGGAACGGGTTGAATACGAACTCGGCATAATTAAAAAAATGGACTTCGTGGGGTATTTTTTAATTGTGTGGGATTTTATTAACTGGGCGAAAGCACACGATATTCCGGTCGGACCGGGGCGCGGCTCCGGGGCGGGTTCGCTTGTCGCCTACGCCATGCATATTACCGATATTGACCCCTTTAAATACAACCTCCTTTTTGAACGGTTTTTGAATCCGGAGCGGATTACGATGCCCGACTTCGACGTTGATTTTTGTTTCGAAAGACGGCAGGAAGTGATCGAGTACGTGCGACAAAAATACGGCGATGACAGTGTCGGGCAGATTATTACGTTCGGAACGCTGAAACCGAAAGCCGTCTTGAAGGATGTCGGTCGCGTGCTGGATATTCCGCTGGCGGAAGTGAATGCGATTGTCAAAGCGATGAATGATAAACCGACTGACCCGGATGCAAAACTGGATACTTTACAGCGGATTATTGATAACATTCCTTCGGTGAAAGAATTTTCCATGCAGCCTCAGTATAAGGAGCTTTTTGAAATTGCGCTCAAACTTGAGGGTGCAAAACGCCAAACGAGTTTGCATGCCGCAGGCGTGGTTATTGCGCAGGGCAAACTCATCGATTACGTGCCGGTGTATAAAGATGCGGAAACGGGCGATGTTGCAACGCAGTTTACGATGGATAAAATCGAAAAATGCGGCTTGGTTAAAATGGACTTTTTGGGCTTAAAAACACTCACGTTAATCAAGCATTGCGAAGAGCTGATTCAACAGCGGGGGGGAGATTTAGCTCATTTTTCGGTGGCAAAAGCGCCGGAAGATGATGCGGCAACGTTTGAGCTTTTGTCGAACGGTAATTCAGCCGCCGTGTTCCAGTTTGAAAGTGACGGAATGGTGAATATTCTCAAACGCTGTAAACCGACCGGCATTCCCGACTTAATTGCATTGAACGCTCTATTCCGTCCGGGACCGATGCAGTACATCGATAAGTTTATCGAATCGAAAAAAAATCCCGAAAAGATTGAATACCCGGATGCGAGTTTGGAAGGTATTTTGAAAGAAACGTACGGGGTTATTGTGTATCAAGAGCAGGTTATGCAGGTAGCACAAAAAATCGCCGGATACAGTTTGGGTAAAGCCGATATGCTCCGCCGTGCTATGTCCAAGAAAAAAGTCGATGTTATGGCGAAGGAAAAAGAAACCTTTGTTGCGGGAGCCGTTTCGTTGGGTTTTGCAAAAGACAAAGCGGCGGAAATTTACGACATTTTGATTCCTTTTTCGCAGTACGGTTTTAACAAAAGCCACGCAACCGCCTATGCGGTTTTGGCGTATCGCACCGCCTATTTGAAAACGCACTTTTTACCGGAATTTTGGGCGGCGAACTTTACAAACGAAATTACGGCGAGCGATAAACTTCGGGAGTATATTCATCTTGCGAAAAAAGACGGGGTAAAAATTATGCCGCCGAATGTAAATTATTCGCGGGAGTATTTTTCCGTGTCGGACGGAGCGATTGTGTTCGGGTTAATCGGCATCAAGGGATTCGGCACCTGGGCGGCAAAAGCGATTGTGGCGGAGCGGCTCAAAAACGGAAAGTATACGTCGTTTATTGATTTTTTAAATCGGGTTGACTTAAAAGTAGTAGGGAAAAAAGCGGTGGAAATTTTAATTAGCACCGGCTGTTTTGACGGAATCGATGAAAACCGTCCGACCCTGCTGTTGAATTTGGAAAATGCCTATACGTCCGTGGCGCGGCAAAATGAAGAAAAGCTTTCGGGGCAGGGGAGCCTTTTCGATGATGATGAAACCGGTGTGGAGTATTTCCATTTTAAAAAAGTTCCCGATTGGCCTTTGAAAGAAAAGCTGAAACGCGAAAAAGAGCTGATGGGGTTTTACATTTCGGGGCATCCGCTCGATGAGTATAGCGAGTTGATAAAAAAAGTGAGTACGCTTCGTTTGGACAAACTCGAAAATGCACAAAAGGGAAAAGATTATACGGTGGTCGGAATGCTTTCGGATATTTCGTCGTTTTTTACGAAGCGGAATGAAGCGATGTGTTTTGCAAAGTTGGAAGATCCGGCTGCCGCCGTGAAGCTCGTGTTTTTTCCGAAAGTCTGGGACAGGGTAAAAGGGATTGCGCTTCCCGAAACTATTTGCGGGGTGAAAGGGCGGGTTGACACGGAACACGGTGAACCTTCTCTTGTTGTTGAAGAAGTTATTCCGCTAAAAGATTTAAAAGAAAGTGCAATTTCCGAAGTGCATGCGGTGTTGGATACGCTTACGGCGACTGAAGCCGATTTTAACGGCCTTTTTGCGTTTTGCAATGAAAATGTCGGAACGTGCGACTTTTTTATTCACGCAAAAGAAAATAATACTCTGTTTGTTTTAAAAGCGTCGCAGCAAATAAAGGTACCGTCATCGGACGTTTTTTTACATGCGCTTTCGGTGCAGCCGAACATTGTGGAAGTGTGGAAAGAGTAGGGGATTCCACAAGTTTTTTGTAAAAAAAGGCTCGAGGCATTTTGACTTGAGCCTTTTTTTATGGCAACGCCAAAAACAGCGGATGCTTTTTGAGCGAGGGCTCGGAAGTGTTGCGGGCGGTTTTTCAAAACCGCGACGCAAAACAAAACAGCGACGCTATTTTGTCGCTGTTTTGGTCGGAGACGAGAGCCGTAGCCCCGGATAGCACGCCCAAAAGTTTAAAAAAGTTAGCACAATTTAACATTTTCTCTTGACAAAATTTTATTTTTGATTAGTATGAAATACAAATTTAGACGATAGCGTCGAAAAATAAAGGAATAGTAATTTTAAGAACGTGAAGCAAGAAAAGAAGAAGCGAAGCACGAATAAAGAAATTCGTGATATACGGAAAAACGAAATTCTCACTGCTGCAAAGAAAGCCTTTGTTGAAAAAGGTTTTGAATCAACCACGATGGAAGATATAATCGCAAAAACTTCTCTTTCGAAAGGCGGTTTTTATTATTATTACAAAAATACCGTGGATATTTTGCATGATCTTATGAGTGAAGGTATTCGTTATCGCTTTGAAAAAATGCAGGAGTTTATGGAAACGTATTCCGGCGCTTTGGATCGTGATGCGATGGTAGAAATGTTAGTTGATAAAATGCTTGATTCCAATGAGCTTATGAGCGTGTATGTTGTTTATTTGCAGGCGATGAAAAATAACGACGAACTTAAAAAGCTTTTTGCGGTTTTAGCAAAGGAAACGTTTACTGCTTCACCGGGCAGTATTTTTGGAATTAAAATCGGCGATTTTGAATGCTTCACCGGTGAATTTTTTATTCACCTTATGAATAGTATTATTTTGGGTTCTGAGCTTCTCGATGCTCGTGCTACTTTTGTGAAAAATAGAGTCTTTTTTGTTGCAATGCTAAAACTCTATGTTCGCTATTATTACGAAACGAAAGGTAATACTGTGTAAAAAGTGAAAATTTTTTTTGGCTTTAATGTCAACTATGATTGACAATATAAAAACAATAGAGAGGAGATTTTTATGAAGCTTTATAAAAAATTGTTGTCGTATGTGCCCGAATCGCTCGGAAAGGCATATACCGCAATTCTGTTTTCCGTTTTGTCCGCTTTTGTTTTGGCATACGGATATTTTTTAATCTACAAGTTTTTGTATCTTGTTATTGTGGATGCAAAGCTTGATACGGCAGGAAAGTATGCGGTTTTGATTGTACTTGTACTTATTGCGAGTGCTTTCCTTTACTTTGCATCGCTTTTACTTGCGCATGCGGTGGGTTTTCATTTGGAAACCGCTTTACGAAAACGCGGCATTGAAGGTTTAAGCCGAGCGAGTTTCCGCTTTTTTGATACGCATGCTTCCGGCACCGTTCGAAAAGTAATTGATGATAACGCCGCACAAACGCATACAATCGTCGCCCACATGATTCCCGATAACTCAAAAGCGCTCATTATGCCGATTTTAGTTTTGCTCTTGGGGTTTTTTGTGAGCATACGAGTAGGCATTGTTGTTTTAGCTTTGACGCTTATTTCCGGTGGCGTTTTAGCAAGCATGATGGTTGGAAGCGAATTTATGAAAATATATCAAGAAGCCTTAGATAAGCTTTCAGCGGAAACCGTTGAATATATTCGTGGAATTTCCGTTATTAAAATTTTCGGCGTTTCGCTTGAATCGATGAAAAAACTTTTTACGCTTATCAATGAATACGCAAACTACGCGTATCGTTACACGAAAAGTTGTAAGATTCCGTACTTATTTTACCAAACACTCTTTTTTGGATTTCCGGCAATTTTAATTATTCCCGTTGCATTTTTTATACCGCAATTGGGAGATCCAAAACTTTTAGCACTTGATCTTATTATGGCACTTTTTTTGTCTGGTTTGATGTTTACCGCAATGATGAAAATAATGTATCTCAGTATGTATTCGTTTCAAGGAAATTACGCCGTCGACACGCTTGAAAAACTTTACGCTGAAATGGAAGCTGAAAAGATTTCATTCGGACGGGAAACTGAGTTTAAAAATCACAATATTGAATTTCAAAATGTGAGTTTTTCTTACGGCAATAAAAAGGTTATAGAAAATCTTTCTTTTAAGCTGGACGAAAACCGTTCCTATGCTTTAGTCGGAGAATCAGGATCAGGAAAATCAACGATAGCAAAACTTATTTCGGGCTACTATACACTTGATGAAGGACGCATTTTAATAGGCGGAAAAGGAATCGAAACGTATAGCGAAGAAGTGTTGATGAAGGAAATCTCTTTTGTCTTCCAAGATTCAAAGTTGTTCAAAAAAAGCATTTATGAAAATGTAGCGCTTGCAAAAGAAGGAGCAAGTCGGGAAGAAGTGATGAATGCTTGTGCATTAGCGGGTGTCGATAAAATTTATGAAAAGTTTGAGCAAAAAGAAAATACGGTAATCGGGAGCAAAGGCGTTTATCTTTCGGGCGGAGAAAAACAGCGAGTAGCAATTGCACGAGCTATTTTAAAAGATTCTCCTGTCGTTATTATGGATGAAGCGTCTGCAGCAATAGACCCCGATAACGAATATGAGCTTCAAAAGGCTTTTAAAAACCTCATGAAAAATAAAACCGTTATTATGATAGCACACCGACTTTCCGTTATTCAAGGCGTTGATGAAATTTTATGTATGGAAAACGGTAAGATAAAAGAGCGCGGAAATCATGCGGAACTTTTTGCACGTAACGGGGATTACTACAAGCTTTACTGCCTTTATAGCGAGGCTAATGAATGGAGGATTGTAAATGACTAAGTTTTTAAAAAAGAAATTTGCATTGAGTGATGAAGGTGCACGGGGACTTGTAAAGGCAAGCGTCGCAAGTTTTTTTGTGTTTTGCATTTCGATGGTATCGGCGATACTTTTAATGCTGATATGTGATCATCTTATTTTAGGAAATGTACACGAAACAAGGCTGTATGTTTTGCTTTCGGCAATAACGCTTATTATCATGTATATTTTATTGGCAATTGAGTACGAAAAACAATACAACGAAACCTACAAGGAGTCGGCTCATTTGAGAATTGATCTTGCGAAAAAGATGAGCGAGTTGCCGCTTTCGTACTTTTCAAAGCATAACCTTTCAGATCTTGCACAGAGCATTATGGCGGATGTGACGGCAATTGAACACGCAATGAGCCATGCGATGTCTAAGGCGATTGCTTTCGTTTTCTTTCTTCCTCTTATAAGCATTTTAATGCTTTTCGGGAACTGGAAAATGGCAGTCGCATCTGTGCTTCCGACTATTATAAGTTTTTTTCTTATTGTAGTGGCAAAGAATTTTTCTCGTCGTCAGTTTAACAAGTACTATGTAACTTTGCGGGAAAATTCCGAGCTTTTTCAAGAAACGATTGAACTTTCTCGTGAAATAAATTCGTTTAACCTTGCCGAAAAAAACAAAAAAGCTCTTTATAAAAAGATGGAAGAATCGGAGAGAATTCATTGGATTTCTGAAATGAAAAACGCTTATATCATGATGGCTTCAGGCATACTTTCCCAAGTCTCGTTAGGTATCACGATTGCGGTGGGTGCGTACCTTATGGGAACGGGGGAAATAAACCTTTTGTACTTGATCGGTTATATCCTTGCCGCTATGAAAATAAAAGATGCAGTTGACGGAAACGCGGATTTTTTCATGGAGCTTTACTACATTGATTCGATGATTAAGCGAATTAGTGAAATAAAAAATCACGAAGTTTTTTCAGGCAAAGAAACTGAGTTTACGAACTTTGATATTGCACTGAAAGATGTAGCATTTTCGTATAACGAAGGAGAAAAAGTTATTTCGGGACTTTCGTTTACGGCAAAGCAGGGAGAAGTTACTGCATTAGTCGGTCCTTCAGGCTGCGGAAAAACATCGCTTTTACGACTTATTTCTCGGCTCTATGATTATTCGGGCGGAAAAATTTTAATGGGCGGAAAAGAAATACAAAAGGTTTCGACCGAATCGCTTTATAAAAATATTTCAATCGTTTTCCAAGATGTAACGCTTTTTAATACTTCCGTTTTGGAAAATATCAGAATTGGTAGAAAAGACGCAACAGACGAAGAAGTGAAAGAAGCGGCAAGACGAGCAAACTGTGACTTTATCGAACGGCTCGAAAAAGGTTTTGATACGCTCATTGGTGAAAACGGAGCGGAGCTTTCAGGCGGAGAGCGACAAAGGCTTTCTATTGCACGGGCTTTTTTGAAAGATGCAGCGGTTTTAATCCTTGATGAAATTGCCGCAAGCCTTGATGTTGATAACGAAAAAAAGATTCAAGAATCTTTAAATACACTGATTAAAAATAAGACGGTGATTATCATCTCGCATCGAATGCGTTCAATCGAAAATGTGGATAAAATCGTTGTGCTCAAAGACGGAAAGCTTGAAGGTGAGGGTACGCATGCAGAACTTTTGAAAAGTTCGCCGACATACAAAAACCTTATCGAAAAAACAAAGGCTGTCGAGGACTTTGTGTACTAGGAAGCGTGTTCAAAAAAGGACTTGAGCGAAATTACACGTTATTTAAAATACAGGCGATGCAGATGCCGTATTCTTGTAACGGCTCAAGTCTTGTATGTACTTATTGTATAAAAGAGAAAGTATTTATGTCATTACATATATTGTTACTTATCGGGCTTATCGGAAGCTTGTTACTTTTCATCGGCGATATGCTCTTGTATTATTCGAAAAGCGATTATCGTAATGAAAATATGATGCATTCGATAATCGAGATTATGAAAAAGGTCGGAACAAAACGACTTTATACAGGCGGAATGCTCGGGCTTTTTGCTTCGTTTTTATCCTGTATCGGCTCGTATCATTTTGTCTTGATTGTTGCGGAAAAATACCGGTATCTCGGCTGGGCTTTATTTTTTATAAACGCAGCGGGTATGAGTATCGGCGGTTCGTATCATAGCCATTGTGCATACTTAGGGCTTATCGGGCGTCACGGAAATAAAGCGTCTTTGGACGAAGTACTGAACTACCTAGAGCTTCAAGCGAAACTATTGTTTTCCATTATGGGTATCGCGACAATGGCTCAAGCAGTACTGCTCGCTTTGGGATTAACGGTTTTTCCGAAAAGTTTTGTTTTATTTTCGCCGCTGCCGCTTATGCTTTTAACGCCGCTTGTAAAACGATTGCCCAAAGGTTTTCATATGATACTTGCAGGCGGCTGGAAAAGTTTGGTTTTGCTTATTTATTATTGTGCAGCCCTGATAGGAAACGCTGATTAAAGGCTTGACGCCGTTTAACAGCGTTTCCTAATTGTTTCTCAATGTTCAGTATAATAAGGTAGAATTCT
>CALDWC010000114.1 GCA_937923945.1 uncultured Treponema sp. | reverse complement strand
AAGTGGGTAAAGTTGCTAAAAATAATAAAAAAGGTAGAAGCATTGAAGAGCGCCCTCAGGTAGTGAATGAACGAAAAAGATTTGGAGACTGGGAAATGGATTTAGTTGTCGGCAGCGGTAAAACTTGTTTGCTCGTCTTTACGGAAAGGCTTACAAGAAAAGAGCTGATATTCAAGATTCCCAATAAGCGGCAAGCCAGTGTAATAAAGGTTATTGATACATTTATCGAAATATTCAAAACCATCACGATAGATAACGGTAATGAGTTTTTGGATTATGAAGGGCTTGAAAGTTCAATTCTTAATCCCGGTGCAAAGCGTACGACTTGCTATTATGCACATCCGTACAGCTCGTGGGAACGAGGCAGCAATGAAAATGCAAATAAGCTCATCCGCCGTCACATACCGAAAGGAGCAAACATCGGAAAGTATAGTGATGCGGAAAGAAAGGATATCGAAAACCGGATAAACAATTACCCGAGGAAATTGCACGAATAGAGAACTGCAAACGATATGTACAAAAAATGCTATAAAACTTAAATTTTATGGGCAATACTACTTGCAATTTTCAACGACAAAAAACTCATCTAAACAGCTTGACATTTTTTCAAATATATGATATATATACAAAATTATAGTGTTTTTATGGAGGACACGGTGTTAAAAATTAGATTAAAGAGGTTCGGGACGAATAAACGTCCGTACTATCGTATGGTCGTGCAGGATTCCCGTGAACCGCGTGACGGCAAAACGCTTGATCAGGTTGGCATATATCATCCGATTGAAGCCGAAGATGCGCAAATTAAATTCGACTCCGAAAAAGTGAAGTCATGGATTTCCAGAGGAGCTCAACCGAGTGATACGGTGAAGCGTCTTTTAAACAAAAAAGCCTTTACGCTTTCGAAGTAGATTTGAGAGAGCGGACTAAGAGAGGTATTTATGCAAAAGGAATTAATTGAATTTATTGCAAAAGCACTCGTTGATGATGCAAGTGCAGTGACGGTGAACGAAACGGAAGGCGAAAAAGGCACCGTTTTGGAGTTGAAGGTGAGCGAAGCGGATATCGGTAAAGTTATCGGTAAACAAGGCAGAATTGCCAAAGCAATGCGCACTATTCTCAATGCAACTGCAGGAAAAACGGGAAAAAAGTACTCACTTGAAATCTTGGACTAGTGATGAGCTTTTAGCGACTGCAATAATTCGCGGAACTTTCGGTTTGGATGGGTATCTGAAAGCTGAAAGTTTATCGGGTGATTTGGAACATCTTGCAAAACTGAAAAAAGTTTTTGTGCAATTTTATGATTCACCGTTGCAAAAGCGAACCTTGTCTGACGGTTATTTTACCGTAATCGAAACGGTGATTCGTGGCACGGATGTTTTATTTAAGTTTGACGGAATTACGGATTCCGTTGCCGCAAAGCAGTTTAAATCGGCAACGATTTTAATTCCGCGAGATAAAGCCGCCCCATTGCGTGAGGGCGAGTTTTATATTTGTGATCTTTGTAAGTGTGATCTTGTGTATGAAGGGGCAAAGCTCGGTCATATTACAGGCGTAGTTGAAGGCGGCAGTTCCTTTTTGATTGAACTGACCGAGGCTGAAACCGACAGACTGGTGTACATTCCTTTTAACGATGAATTTATCGGAGAAATTAATTTACAAGAGTTTAGGGTACAGCTTATGCACCGCTGGATTTTAGATTGAAAGTTGTTAATCTAAGTTAAGAACTTTTTTGTGTATGAAATTTCATGTGCTGACCTTATTTCCGGAAATTGTTGAAAGTTACTTCACTGCTTCGATTATGGCAAAAGCGGTGGAACGGAAATTAGTTGATTATTCGCTGGTAAATATACGGGATTTTGCCTTTGATAAACACAGAACTTGTGATGACCTCACCTACGGCGGCGGTGCCGGTATGCTTTTAATGCCCGAACCGGTTTCGCTCGCGTTGGATTCGGTGGACGCACAAAACAAGCGGGTTATTTACCTCACGCCTTCAGGCAAACCTTTTACGCAAGCTTTAGCGAAAGAGTTTTCCGAAGAGCGGGAACTGGTGCTTTTGTGCGGACGCTACGAGGGGCTTGATCAGCGCGTGATTGACGAGTACGTTACCGACGAAGTATCGATTGGCGATTACGTGATGTCATCGGGCGAAATTGCAAGTTTGGTGGTTATCGACTGTGTGTACCGGCTTTTAGACGGGGTGATTTCCGAAGAATCCCTCGTGGAGGAAAGTTTTTCCGACGGGCTTTTGGAGTATCCGCAGTACACGAGACCGGCTGTATTTCGGGACCGAGCGGTTCCCGATGTTTTGCTTTCCGGGCATCACGAGCATATTCGCTTATGGCGGTTAAAAAAACGGCTTGAAAAAACCTTGAAAAACCGCCCCGATTTAATCGAATCGAAGCGAAATTCCGGTACCTGGACAAGTGAGTTGGAAAAATTATTGAAGGAGATTTTAGATGGCAACTGATTTAATTAAACAAATTGAAGCAACCCAAATGGTTGAAAAACTGCCTGAGTTCCGTGTTGGAGATACGGTAAAAGTATTGTTTAAAATTATTGAAGGTAAAACGGAGCGCATCCAGGCCTATGAAGGCTTGGTTATTTGCTTTAAAAATGAAGGCTTAAAACGGACATTTACCGTCCGCAAAAATTCCTACGGTGTTGGCGTCGAACGAGTTTTCCCTTGTCATTCACCGCGAATTGCAGGCGTTGAAGTCGTCCGCCCCGGAAAAGTCCGTCGTGCGAAGCTCTACTACATTCGTACTAAAATCGGTAAAGCGGCAAAAATTAAACCTCGCTTGCCGATTAAAAAATAAAATAAGTATCGGTTATTATGCAAAGCCTCGTACGATTCGTTGCGAGGCTTTTTTATTGTTAACATATTGTCACAATAAAAACAATCTTCCGATTTCTAATGTATTACCGCCGCTTTTTTTAATAAAAAAGGGGCTCACAAGAACCGTACCGTCATTGCTCGCCCCGTTGAATGAGATTAAAAATCGTTTATTAAACAATATTCTACTGTTTTACATACTTTGCCGCATTCGTACCCGCAATTTTACCGAAAATTGCAATGTCTGCCATTGCGTTTCCGCCCAAGCGGTTGGCTCCGTGTACGCCTCCCGTAACTTCACCGGCTGCATATAAACCTTTAATGACATTGCCGTTCGTATCCAACACTTCGGCATTTGTGTTAATTGCCAAGCCACCCATCGTGTGATGCACCGCAGGTCCTACTTCAACAGCGTAAAAAGGAGCTTTTTCCAGTTTTTGGAGCGGCGCTTCACGACCGAAATCGGGATCCTTTCCTTCATCGGCAAAACGGTTGTACGCAGAAACGGTGTTTTCCAAATCTTCCGCCGGTATGGATAAAGCTTTTGCCAAATCGGCAATCGTTTGCGCTTCAGTGAGTAAGCCCTTTTTCGCATATCCATCGATCGCCTTCAAAGAATCCCGCACACCTTGATCGAAGAGTAAAAAAGCCGTTTTACCGCTTTGTTTTAAAGTCGCTTCCGAAACGACATCGCGGGTTGAAAGTTCCTGCACGAACCTTTTGCCCTCACGATTTACCAAAATAGCTCCGTTACCGCGAACCGCTTCCGTTATCATAATATTTTTTACCGGAACTACCGTCGGATGTGTTTGAATTTGATCCATATCAAGCAATGCCGCATTAAAAGGCGTAACCCATGCAAAAGCATCTCCGGTAGCTCCCGCATGATTCGTCGTACCGAATCCTGCGAGCTTCGGGTTATAAGAAACAATCAAGTCAGGATTTGCACCGAAACCGCCTGTTGCAATAATAACGGCTTTTGCCTTGACGGTAAAATCCCCATCGGGCGATGAAACGCTCACACCGGAAGGCGAATTTCCGTCTTTCAAAATACCGGTAACCCTCGCCTTATATAAAATTTTTATACCTAAATCCGAAACCGCTTTGTGTAACATAACAGAAACAAAGTGCGAACCGACCGCTCCGCCGCCTTCGGGTCGGTGGGCGCGCGGGTTTTTAGCACCGCCCAGTTTTCCGACATCACTCAAGTCAACGCCCAAACCGATCAGCCAATCGACCGTTTCAGCTGATTTTTCCGTTAACGTTTTGACAAGGTCGGGATTATTGCGGTTTTTTCCGCCTTTCATCGTGTCTTCATAAAATTGTTCAACCGTATCGGAAATATTGAGTGCTTTTTGCACCGAAGTTTCCGCCGCATTTAAGCCGCCCGTTGCATAGTTCGTGTTTCCTCCCGCAATTCCCATTTTTTCAAGCACGATAACGTTTGCACCTTCATTACGGGCGGCGATCGCCGCTGATAAACCAGCCCCGCCTGCTCCGACAACCACAACATCGCAGGTAAGGTCTTGAAGCCCTGCCGCATCGTTTGCATTTTCGCTGTTTTTTGCCGAGTCAACAGCCGCTTTTATCGCTGCGATGGCAGCTTTTGATGTAAAAGTCGCTCCGGAGACGGTATCCAGCTTGTCAGCATTACCGTTTTTTACCGCTTGCTCGATAATTGTATCAATCGCCGATTTTGCGAAGTCGCTTTCGTCGGTGGCGACAACTCTTCCGTCGACGATCTTTCCGTCCTTCAGCATCAATTCAATTTCGATGGGACCTTTAAACCCTTCCGCAGTGCCACGTACAATTTCTTTTTTTCACCCTTGCATGAAAATAAGCCTACTGATAGCAGCAAAACCGAGAAAAGGGTCCAAAATTTATACAATCTTTTCATAAATTTTCTCCTAAAAATAATATTTATTGATTGGCGATTATAGCAAAAAATTAAAAATAAATCTATAAAATCAGTTTATAAAATCTCAAAATTTTAAAAATTTTTAGGAATGGTGTGTAAAGGAGGCACTGATTAATTCAATCGAGAATTAATCAGTGCCCACCTTTAAAAT
>CALDWC010000113.1 GCA_937923945.1 uncultured Treponema sp. | reverse complement strand
TTCTCAATGTTCAGCATAAGTGGCTCTGAACATTTGCGAAACAACGATTTTAAAGATGGACGCTGAAAGGTAGTCCTTTAAAAACATACGAACTTTCAGTTCGTTTTCTGCGAGGAAGTTTTCTTTAACAATTTGCTTTGCAAAATGTGCGAATCAGTTTTTGAAAGACGACCTTAATTTTTGATTGAATTAATTAGTGATTCTTTGAAGGAAAAATATATGGCTAAAAATAAACGGGATAAAAACGTAACGGTTTTAGGAAAAGGAACTGTTTTGTCGGGACATTTAAAATTTTCCGATAGTTTGGTAATCGAAGGAAAATTTTCCGGATCGATTGACGGTTTGGGTAATTTAACGGTAGAAAAAACTGCACGATGTGAAACCGATTTTGTGCGAGTGCATTCTGTTTTGGTTAAAGGTGAATTAACCGGTAATGTAAACGCCGTTGATGATGTGGAATTAGCAAACGGGTGTAAAATGACCGGAAATATTGCTGCGTCAAAGTTAAAAATAGCCGATGCGGTCGATTTTGAAGGAAATGTAAAAATGCTGCGGGATAATATTTCGGTTGACGGAGATTTTTTTTCATTGAGTTCGGCAGACCTCAAAGCGCAGTTGGGACGATAATTTTGTATGCGTAACGTTGAAAAAACCATCGCCCTGGCTCGGAAAAAGGGCGTTTTTGTGGTTACGGCGGAATCGCTCACGGCGGGTTTAATTGCGAGCAGTTTTGCGGAAATTCCCGGAGCTTCCGATGTGCTTTTGGCGGGCTTTGTGGTATATACGCCGCAGGCAA
This sequence comes from uncultured Treponema sp., assembly GCA_937923945.1. Taxonomy (GTDB): domain Bacteria; phylum Spirochaetota; class Spirochaetia; order Treponematales; family Treponemataceae; genus Treponema_B. Next base: position 13,375 of record CALDWC010000113.1, on the reverse strand, counting down.
AAACCGAATTGCTTTCGGTCGGACGTGACCTTATTGAACGCTGTGGCGTAGTGAGCGAAGACGTTGCAAAAGCGATGGCGGCGGGAGCCTTGTTTCGCGGTGCTGAAATTTCCGGAAGTGAAAACGTCATTGCCGCAGCGGTAACCGGTATTGCGGGACCGGCAGGTGGGACGGAAACACAGCCGGTTGGAACGGTTTGTTGCGCCGTTTCACGCTTTTTCTGTGAGCGCGTGGTGTATACGGAAAGCGAAACTTGCCGTTTTAGCGGTGAACGAAATGAAATACGGGAAAAAACGGCGGAACATGTAATTTCGCGTATTTTACAAATTTTAGAAAAAAACTTTTAATGATAAAAATTTTTTAAGTTTTTTATGAAACGGTCCTGCATCATATTTTGATGGGGCGGGTTTATTTAAACTTAATAAAAATACAATCCGAGTCATGGAGAATTATATGGATAATGAAAATGAATTAGATTTTGATACGGAAAGTGCTGAGCTTGATTTTGACGGGACAGCGGAAACGGTTGAAACTGAAAAGCCGAAAAGAAAAGTAGTAGTTAAAAAACCGCGAGTTACTCGTACGGTACGGACCGTAAAGGCTGTTGCCGTATCGGAAGATGAAATATCGAATGGCGCGATTACGGAAAAGCCGGTGAAACCGCGGATTACCCGCACAAAAACGGTTACAACGAAACCACGTACACGAAAGCCGGCGCCGGAATTAGCTGTTGCGGATGAGCCTCCTGCAGAAGTTCCGAATACGGAAAACCTCCCGATGAGTGGTCAGCAAATCCTCATCAATGATTTAACCAAAATGCGTATGAACAATTTGCGCGACCTTGCTTTGAGTTACGGCATCAATAATGAAGACCTTTTGCTGATGAAAAAACAAGAAGTAATTTTGTTTATTTTGAAAACACATGCGAATCAGGGCGGTTTGGTTTTCGCGTATGGAACGCTTGAAGTTTTGCAGGACGGTTTCGGCTTTTTGCGTTCACCGCAAAATAATTATTTACCGGGAACGAATGATATTTATGTATCGCCGAGTCAAATCCGCCTTTTTACTTTGAAAACCGGTGATACGGTGTACGGGCAGATTCGTTCACCGAAAGACGGGGAAAAGTTTTTTGCCCTTTTGCGGGTTGAAAGTGTCAACTTTGAAGATCCGAAACAAGCACAGCTCCGCATTTCGTTTGATAATCTCACGCCGCTTTATCCGCGCGAAAAATTAAATCTTGAAACAACCGGTGAAGAAATTTCTACTCGCATGATGAACCTTTTTTCTCCCATCGGTAAGGGGCAGCGCGGTTTGATTGTCGCGCCTCCTCGAACCGGTAAAACAATCCTGTTGCAAAAAATTGCAAACGCAATTACGGAAAATCATCCCGAAGTGTATATGATTGTGCTTTTGATTGATGAGCGTCCGGAAGAAGTAACCGATATGGAGCGAACCGTTCAGGCGGAAGTGATTTCTTCAACCTTTGATGAGCAGGCGACGCGCCACGTGCAGGTTGCCGAAATGGTTATTGAAAAAGCGAAGCGCCTCGTTGAGCACAAGCGCGATGTTGTGATTTTGCTTGACTCGATTACTCGGTTGGCGCGGGCGTATAACCAAACAATGCCGACGTCAGGAAAAGTGCTGTCGGGCGGTGTTGATTCGAATGCGCTGCATAAGCCGAAGCGCTTTTTTGGTGCGGCTCGCAACATCGAAGAAGGCGGCAGTTTAACGATTATTGCAACGGCGCTGATTGAAACCGGAAGCAAAATGGACGAAGTTATTTTTGAAGAATTTAAGGGAACGGGCAACATGGAAGTGATTTTGGACAGAAAACTTTCCGATCGTCGTTTGTACCCTGCAATCAATATCAAAAAGTCGGGTACCCGAAAAGAAGAACTTTTGCTCAATGAAGAAGAATTGCAAAAAATGTGGGTGCTGCGCAAGTTTATTAACCCGCTTGATGATGCGGAAATCATTGAATTTTTGATTAAAAATATGCGTAAAACAAAAAATAATCAAATGTTTCTCAATTCGATGAACCAAGGCTCTTGATTTTTTTTACAATTTAGGTATAATATCTCATTAGATTTTGGAGTAGGATATGCAAAAAGATAAACAACCGAAGTACGAATTGACAAAAATTACTTGTGCATGCGGCAATGTGATTGAAACCCGCTCTACCGGAGAAAACATTCACGTTGAAATTTGCTCTGCGTGCCATCCGTTTTTTACCGGAAAGCAAAAACTGGTTGACACTGCCGGACGAATTGATCGCTTTAAAAAACGCTACGGCATCAAAGACTAAGATCAGCCGTATTATTTCTGCGTGAAATCATTGGATTGGGTAAAAGCTCTTGAGGTATACTGCCTTGAGGGCTTTTTGTCGTTATGTCGAACTAAATAGCGGGCTTTTTTATGGATGATAAAAAACTTTTTAAACAAGTCGAATACTTTGAAAATAGAGTAATAAAAAACAAAAAGCATTTGTTGAAATGGGCAAAGCGGAACGGTGTTTTTTGTTTTCGGCTGTATGATAAAGATATTCCTGAAATTCCGCTTTGCGTCGACCTTTACTACGAAGCTCCTGCGGCGGAAGGGGGCGAACCCTTTGCAAAGCCGTTTGCCGTGCTGACCTTGTACAAGCGTCCTTATGAAAAAGACGCGGCGGAGGAACTGCAATGGCTCAAAGCGATGCAGGCGGTGCTTGAGCGGGTGTTTGATATCGGCGATGAGGCGGTTTTTATAAAGCTGCGGCAAAAGCGCTCCGCCGCTTTCGAAAAGCGAAATGCGGTTTATGCGCAACGCGAAAAACGCATTACGGTGCAGGAAGGATCGGCGTACTTTTATATTTACTTCGGTGAACTTTTGGATACGGGGCTTTTTTTAGATCATCGATGGCTGCGGCGTCGTATTTTTGAAACGGCTCATGGAAAACGGGTGCTGAACCTTTTTTGCTATACGGGCGCTTTTTCGGTCTTTGCGGCATTGGCGGGTGCGGAACGGGTCGTGTCAGTCGATTTGTCAAAAAATTATTTACAGCGAGCAAAAGATAATTTTTCGTTGAACGGCTTGGATATTCGGGAAACTGATTTTATTGCGCAAGATGTGTTTTCATTTTTAAAAACGGCGACTGCTGAAAGGTCCGAGCGGCGATTTAAAACATACAGCGAAAAGTTTAAAACGCTTCGTTCCGAGCAAGGACGTATCCGAAAAAACGTGGGTGAAAAAGGATTTGACATTATTGTGTGCGATGCTCCGACGTTTTCAAATTCGAAGAAGACCGTTACGGTTTTGGATATTAACCGAGATTGGTTTGAACTGTGCGATTTGTGTTTGGCGCTTTTGACTGCGGACGGCGTACTGTACTTTTCGTGTAACTCAAAAACAATTAAAATTAAACCGCCGGTACTTGCAGAGTTTGCACAAAGCTTTTTTGAAAAAACCGGCAAAGCGGTTTCCGTCCGCGATATAACCGCCGCTTCGCTTGATGAAGATTTTCGCAACAAAAAACCGCACATTCTTCTCGAACTGCGGTTTGTAAAAAATCATTGAACGGAAAGTTCACTTCGATTTTCTTTATGGGCATCTCTAAAAACCCCGAGTTTTTGAAAGGTGCCCTCAATTCTCAATTGAAGTAATCAGTTCCTCCTTAAGTTTGATAACGGAATAGACAAAAATTAAAAACTCCGATAGACTAATATCATTAAACCGGAGAAAAAAATGACACAGGATACGGAATGTATTGAAGTTAAAGAACAGCTCACTATGGAAGATCAAATCGATATTAAGATTTCCGTAATGAAACTTTCAGGATTGCTTGCACGGAATATTAAAAAAAGAAAGATAATTTATTCAGTGTGCGTTGCACTCGGTTTGTTGACCTTTGCCGGTGCTTGGTTTATTTCCATAAAATATAATAAGCCGAAAATATCACTCATGGTAATTTCCGGAATTTATACAATTATCTCCTTAGCGGAGGCGATATTAGCTGAGAGCTTGTACATCCGAAGTGTAAAAAGAAACTTTATAAAAAACTATAAAGTAGTGTGTAAAAAATATAATATTGATTTTACAAAATCGCAAGAAAGCTATTTTAAAATTCAAGGAAATTACATTGAAGACGGATCTGATGATTTATGTATAAAATGTTTTATCGGTGACTATCTAAGAAATTTTGAAGAAGAAAAATTTTATATCATTGAATTTACGGGAGGTCGGTATACTTATTTCAAAAAAGACACATTCTCCGACAAGTCCGAGTTTGACAAAATAGTTGCAATGATTGAAAGCAAAAAGAAGGCTCTTTCTTCCGAGAATGAAAACGGAGACGGAAAATAGAAAAGCCGACACGGAGGAGGGCAATATGGCGGAATTAGCGATCTGGCGAGACGATAAAGAAATATGAAAATGCTTATAAAAGAAATTTTTGATAAAAGGCAAAAAGAAAAAATAGCAAGTGAAGTTTTAGATGAGCTTCCGCAGTGGTTTAGTATTGAGGAAGCAAAAGCGGAGTATATAAAATCTTCAGCTGACATGCCGTTTTTTGCAAGCTTTGATAGCAATGGAAATTTGCAGGGTTTTATTGTCTTAAAATGTATAAGTGAGCATGCCGCCGAAATTTTTGTTATGGGAGTAAAGAAAATTTTTCAGCACAAAGGCGTAGGAACGACATTGTACAAAGCCTTTGAAGATAAGGCAAAAGCGTTGAACTGCAATTTTGTGGAAGTCAAAACCGTTGAAAAAGGGAGATATAAGGAATACGATGCAACGAATGATTTTTACATTTCGCTCGGTTTTAAAGAATTGGAGGTTTTACCGGAGCTATGGGATAAACAAAATCCTTGTCAAGTATATATTAAATATATCGGAGAATAATGTATTGAGATATAAAGGGGAGACAAAACTTATGGAAAAGATGGAGGGACAAATGAACTTTGCGGCGGAATATTTATGGAAAAGTGATCGCTTCACTTCCTCCCTAGCGCACTCAGCCCCATCGTAAACGCCGCAAGTAAAAACGCACATACGCCGTACCACGGAACGGCTTGTAAAATATGCAAGCTCCAAAGTCCGCATAGGCAATATCCGTATATGCAAGCCCAAAATAGTATCAGCACCCAATCCTTCGTTCCTTTAAAAGTCAATTCCCGCCGCATGCGGATTATTTGAACGCACACCTTTACAAAAATAAAAGCCCAAAGAAAAATAAATGCAATACAGGAAAACCATTCGTCGGTAATTTTATCGAGTGCCATACTGAGTGCACTGAGAACTCCTACCGCAATAACGCCCGCCGCATTTATTGCAAGTACTTCTCCGATTTTTCGCAGCACCGTTTTTTGTTTTTTCTCCCATGCCTTTAAAGTCAAATATACGATCGTCGGAGTCTCAAAAAGATAGCCGAGAAAATTTACCCAAATAACGCTCATAAAGCTATGATGATTTATCGTTAAACTGATCTGCCTTCCTTCCCAAGTCCAAAACCCGCCGCTCAAACGAATTGCCGCAACATCCAACAGCATGTCCATCGACACAATGAGCCAGCCTGCAAACAAAGCAGCAATCGGTTTACTCAACTGCAGTTTTTGCGCAACCCGCACTGCACAAACCGCAAGACTGCCCCACATCAATCCTCCGAAAAAAGGAAACTGATACGGCGGCATTCCGATCGTAATATAATACTTGTCACTGTAATGATAAATATCCGCCAAATAAACCGCCAAGAGCTCTAAAATAAAACCTGCCAACGCCGCCGAAAAAAACAAACCCAACTCGTTCTCATTTTTCTTTTTTACGATATCCGCAATAAGCAAAGCGGTAATTGCATAACAAATTATTTCAAACGCATTGATCCAATTCATAATGATAAGCGCCGCTATTTTAGCATTTTTCGCATATTCCGTCTATAATGATATAATCGGGCGTGCCATATTTTTGCCCTCATAATTTTGCACGGCAAAAACATGTCGGGCTATTCGGGGCTCCCGCTCATCGCTTCGGCTATTTTTGCACGAAATGCCGTGCAAAAATGATCCGGCAACATACTTTTGAAAAAGCAAGTTGCCGCCCCTTCTATCCCTCACGCAGTGATAAGAGCGACAGCCCTATAATAGACAAAAATCAGAAACTCAAGTAGAATAATAATCATATCAAACCGGAGTAAAAAAATGACCGAGCGGGAAATAAAAAAGCTGATTAAAAACGGAGAAAAGATAAATGTAGAGTTTAAAGAATCAAAGGAAACGCTCACAAAAGATCTGTATGATTCCGTTTGTTCTTTTAATAACAGAAACGGCGGGCATATCATTTTAGGAGTAAATGATAAACGGGAAATTGTCGGCGTTAATCCTCAAAAGATCGATAAGATGATAAAAGAATTTACGACCGCCATTAATAATTCCAAAAAAATATATCCGCCGCTTTATTTGACGCCTGTTGAAATGGATATTGACGGAAAGAAAATTATTTATATCCGAGTTCCCGAAGGCACTCAGGTATTACGGCATAACGGAAAAATTTTGGACAGGTCTTACGAGGGAGACATAAATATTACCGATAATGCCGAACTGGTGTATAAACTTTATGCGCGGAAACAGGGTTCTTATTTTGTTAATAAAGTGTATCCGTATCTTGAACTGAGTTGCTTGGATTCGTCGTTGATTGCCAAAGCTCGTAAAATGGCGAGCATACGGAATCAAAATCATTTATGGAAAAACATGAGCGATGAAGAACTTCTCAGAAGTGCCAATTTAATTTTGCTTGATCCCGATACCAACGAAGAAGGCATAACGCTCGCTGCAATTCTTCTTTTTGGAAAAGATAATTCGATTATGTCGGTTTTACCGCAGCATAAAACCGATGCAATCTTTCGTGTGGAAAACAAAGACCGTTATGATGACCGCGATGTCGTGATTACAAACTTGATTGACAGTTATGACAGACTTATCCGATTCGGGCAGAAACACTTAAATGATTTGTTTGTTTTAGACGGTATTGTCAATGTCAATGCGCGGGATAGAATACTGCGGGAAATTGTTTCCAACACTTTGGCACATCGAGATTATTCAAGCGGTTTCCCTGCCAAGATGATTATCGATAATGAAAAAATTATTGTTGAGAATAGTAATTTAGCACACGGTATGGGAACTTTGGATTTACGCAAGTTCGAACCCTTTCCTAAAAATCCGCCGATCTCAAAAGTTTTTCGGGAAATCGGGTTTGCCGACGAACTCGGTTCGGGGATGCGAAACACCTATAAGTATACGCAGCTTTATTCGGGAAAGAATCCTGTTTTTGAAGAAGGCAATATATTCCGAACCCTTATCCCGCTTAAGAATATTGCAACGCAAAAAGTCGGCGATGATAATGTCCCTCACGATGTCCCTCACGATGTCCCTCACGATGTCCCTCACGATGTCCCTCACGATGAAGCCCCTCTTGTTAAATTTATAAAAGCGCAAGTGAGAGCAAATAATAAAATTACGCGGCAAGCCATTGCAGATGAAGCCGGCGTCAGTGTAAAAACGATTCAGCGATACATAAAAGAAATTCCCAATTTGAGGTACATCGGCAGCGGAAACAACGGTCATTGGGAACTGGATGAATGAACGGGATGCGAGGATAATGGGAGATAACACTTATGGAAAAATTGATGGACAGGTAAACTTTGAAGAGGGATTTATCAATACATTGAAGTCATCGGATATTTCATACCGCGCCGGAAATAATAAATTCAATTACCGCGTCTGTGCCGTAATTCTTCACGATGGGAAAATTCTTGCCATGCATCATGATGGACATTCTCCACACTATTCTTTGCCTGGCGGCAGAGTTAAAATAGCTGAGACTGCAGAGCAGGCTATCGTCAGAGAAATCGGAGAAGAGCTTAGCATCACCGCTCGTATTATCCGTCCGCTTTGGCTCAACCAGAGCTTTTTTCAAGAGGATGCGGATAAGCTGAATTATCACGAACTTTGTCTATACTTCCTCGTGGACTCGGCAGGCAGCGGTTTGCCTGAAAGGGGTGAAAAGTTTACGCTCTATGAACGCGGCATTCGGCACGATTTTGAATGGCTTGCATTTGAACAATTGAAAGACGAATACTTTTATCCGATTTTTCTAAAAACGGAAATTTATAAGCTTCCGACACATTTTACGCTGCGGACTGAATTTGAATAATTATGAAAATCAAAAACTCAAGTAGAATACTATCATTAGATCGGAGTAAAAAAATGATAACTGAAAATATAAAAGATACGCTGCCGCACCCAATAGAAAAAGTTTGGGACACCGGAAAGTAAAACAGGAAAATTTCCGGTTTGTAAAAACCGGTAAAACAACAACTTACTATAAGGAGATAAAATGTTAGACAATCAAGGTTTTGATCTGTGGGCAGAAGGATATGACGGGAGGTTCTTTTCGTGAACGAATTAACAAATCAAACAACGAATAAAACTGAAAATAAAAAAAAGGATAAAAAGTCGCGCAGGTTTTTTATTGCCGTTCTTTTTTTATTTTGGAAATAAGCCTACCCGCCTGCGTTCTTACGGCATATTATTTTATAAACCGCAGCTATATTTCGTATAAGCTTCATCAATACGACACCGATTATGATGGTTTTCAAAACATCGCTTATTATACCGCCGTTTCTCGTTTTCTTGAAACGGCGAAAATTCAGCTCGTTCGTGAACTGAGGTTCACTCATTTGCTGAATTTTAAGGAACATTTGCGAAACAATAGATTTTAAAGGTGGGCACTGATTAATTCTCGATTGAATTAATCAGTGCCTCCTTAACGGTGAAAATTTTTTACTCGCGCCCTTTACTCATTTTCCCAAAATGCGTATAATCAACGTATGAAAAAATGCGGTATTTTTGACTTGGATGGAACATTGACCGATACGGTGCATACGCTTGCGTACTTTGTCAACACAACGCTCGCGAAATACGGATTTCAATCCATTGAGCCGGAGCGGTTTAAACTGTTGGCGGGAGACGGCGCGCGTAATTTAATAAAACGCTCATTGGCGTGCGTAACCGATTCTTGGACACAAGAATTCGAAGATACGGTTTTGCGGGAATATAATCAAGCCTACGATAACGATGCGTTTAAACTTTGTACCGTGTACGCGGGAATCCCCGAGTTGCTTGAAGCCTTAAAAGCAAAGCACTGCCGTTTGGCGGTTTGCACAAATAAACCGCAAAGTACCGCCGTCCAAACGGTGGAGCATTTTTTGGGAAAAGGCACGTTCGATATTATTTCCGGGCAGCGGGAAAATATTCCGATTAAGCCGAACCCGCACAGCGTTTGTAACATTATGTCTGCTCTCGGTGTTACGGCTGATGAGTGCCTGTATGTCGGCGATACGTCAACCGATATGAAAACCGGTAAAAACGCGGGGCTTTTTACTGTGGGTGTTTTGTGGGGATTACGCGGAAATGCGGAACTTTAAACAAACGGTGCCGACGCTATTATCGAAAAACCGCAGGAGCTTTTGCAGTTTTTTTAACGGACTTTTCCATTTTGAGGAGATTTTATGGATAAAAAGAAATTTATCAGAAAGCTGGGAATTTCCGCTGCCGATGAAAGGGCAATCAAGGAAAAAGTTACGGAACTTGAAAAACGCACCAACGGTGAAATTGCTTTGGCGATTGTAAAACAGAGCGATACGTATTCTGCGCTGGAACTGACGGTTGCTGCGTGTTGTACATTTGTACTCGGTGCGGTGTTTGTGATTTTTGCAGGTCCCATTCAAACGCTTTTGTCGCCGCTTGATTGGATGCCGTCCGCGTCGCGGTTTGCTTCAACGTTTTTAGTTTTTACGGCTGCGGTATTTATTGTAAGCTTCTTACTTTTAAATGTCGGGACGATTGAACGCGTGTTTATTCCGAAATCGTTACGGCTTGCAAACACAAAACGCAGGGCCTATTTCCATTTTTTTGAAAGCGGTTTATATAAAACAAAAGATCGCTCGGGTATTTTAATTTTCGTGTCGGTGCTGGAGCGGACGGTTATCGTTTTTGCCGATGAAGGCATTAACGCAAAAGTCGACCAAAGTGCATGGAATACGGTATGCAGTGATTTGGTACGATCGCTCAAACACAAAAAAGCGGGAACAGGTTTTATCACTGCGGTTGAACAGTGCGGAGAAATTTTAGCAAATAGTTTTCCCGCAAAAGCGGTCAATCCGAATGAATTGCCGGACGGTTTGGTAGTTCTGGAACGCTAAGAAAAAAAAAGGACAGTCTTTGATGAAAAAAATTTTGAATAGTTTTTTTATAGCGGTATTATGTATCACGGCGGTAGGTGCGGCATTTGCGTTGGAAGTTCCCGATTTAAATGGCGAGCCGCTTCACGATAAAGCGCATCTCCTTTCGGTTGAAGATTTTCAAAAGCTGAAAAATACTTTATTGGAAATCGATCGTCGAAAAAATTTTCAAGCAGCGATTTTGATTGTTAAAAGTTTGGAAGGTACCGATATTGAAAGCTATGCCGTGGACGTTTTTGATTCATGGCGGCTGGGAAGTGCCGGTAAGGATAATGGTGTTTTACTTGTTGTGGCTGTAGATGATCACCGTATGCGGATTGAAGTCGGTTACGGTTTGGAAGGTGTTTTAACCGATGCACACTGCGGTTTGATTATCCGCAATATTATGGCGCCGCATTTTAGAAATGATGATTACTTTGAGGGGTTGCAAGCAGCAATACAGACAATTCAAAACATGGTTGAAGGAGACGGAACTGCATTGGAAAAAATTGCCGATGTGGATGAAAGTGTCGATTGGCCGGGTGCTTTGTTTTTTGTGATTTTGGTTATCATTTTCATCATAATTAAATCAAAATCCAGTTCATCCTACTACGGGCGAAGCGGCGGTTTTTCTTCCGGGGGCGGTTTTTTTTCAGGCGGTTCATCCGGAGGCGGCGGCTTTTCGGGTGGCGGAGGTTTTTCCGGCGGAGGCGGTGCGAGCGGCGGTTGGTAAGGGTAGTGGAGTCGTCAGCCGTTTTGCATCCTCTATTTTCCGATTAACACAACCGCCGAATATGCCAGTACGATATACTTGTCCGTTTTGAGCGGGACCGCATCCGCTTCGGATAAAAAACTTTCTTCACCGGTAAGAGACGTATCGATTAAGCGGTGCCAGTGCTTTGAGTGCGGTGCCGGTGGAATAGTTGCCGTGATGTCGAGCGTGGACGCGTTCATCATCAAATAAAAGTCATTTTCGTCCTGTTCGGCGAGCGTGACTGCATCAATGCCGTTTAAAAAATAAGCGACAAAATTTGTTTGCCGCGTCCAATCGGGTGTAGTACCTTCGGCATCGTACCATTCAATGTCGGCGACCGCGTTTTTGCTTTTTTTGCCGGTCAAAAATTCCGAGCGCAAAAATACCGGATGGCGTTTTCGAAAATGAATGAGCTTGGAAACAAAACCGAAAAGTTCTTTTTGCTTGTCTGAAAAAGTCCAATGAAACCACGAAATTTCGTTATCTTGGCAGTACGCATTATTGTTGCCTTTTTGTGTCCGCAGCACTTCATCGCCCATTACCAGCATCGGTGTTCCGAGCGAAAGTATCAAACTGACGAGCATATTTTTTGCTTTTTTGAAACGGATCGCCTCAATTTCAGGATTTGCCGTTTTGCCTTCAAATCCGTGATTGTAACTGTAATTATTGTTGCTACCGTCGGCGTTGTTTTCACTGTTTTCCGCATTGTGTTTGCGGTTGTAGCTCAGTAAATCGTAGAGGGTAAAACCGTCGTGGCTCGTAATAAAGTTGATTGAGTTTACCGGTTTCCTTCCGCTGTTGGAATAAATATCCGAAGAACCCGTCATTCGAGTGGCATATTTTTGAAAATGAATCTTGTCGCCCAACCAAAAAAGGCGCACATCGTTTCTGAAATGATCGTTCCATTCTGCCCAGCGTCCGGGAAATCCGCCGACTTGGTATGCGCCGCCCGCGTCCCAAGCTTCCGCAATAATTTTGGTGCTGTGTAAAATCGGGTCTTCATCAATGCGGGCAATCGTCGGCGCATTTTCCATCAAGGTGCCGTTCGTATCTCGTCCGAGAATGGAGCCCAAATCGAATCGGAATCCGTCAACGTGCATATGTACCACCCAATAGTGCAAGCAATCAATGATAAAATTTTGTACTACCGGATGCGAGCAGTTTACCGTGTTGCCGCAACCGGAAAAATTTTTGTAGTATCGTTTGTTGTTTTCCAAAATATAATAGATGGAATTATCCAAGCCTTTAAAAGAATACGTCGGTCCGAAACCGTTTCCTTCTGCCGTATGGTTAAACACAATATCCAAAATCACTTCAATGCCGGCTTTATGAAGTTCGCGTACCATTTCTTTAAACTCATGCACCGGAGCTGTCCGATATATATCATGGGCGTACCGCACTTTCGGTGCAAAAAACGCAATCGTGCTGTACCCCCAGTAATTTTTGAGGCGCTCGCCGGTTCGCGGATTGGTGCGCGTGTTTTCATTTTCGTCGAACTCCTGCACCGGTAAAAGCTCCAACGCGGTAATACCCAGTTCTTTCAAGTACGGAATGATTTCAATCACGCCTTTGTAGGTTCCGGGAAATTGGAGGGTGCGGTTGGCAACCGTTAAACCTTTCACGTGAGATTCATAAATGATCGTTTCGCTCATCGGGCGATTCAATGGACGATCGCCTTGCCAGTCAAATGCATCATTATCAACGACGATGCATTTTGGAAAATATTTTGCATGTGCATGGGTTGAATAAAACAAATCTCCGTCGATAGTCGCCGGCGGCGTTTGCAAGCCGTCTTCTAAAAAAATAGATGAATTGGTTACCGCTTTTGCATACGGGTCTAAAATATAATAGTGCCGGTTAAAGCGGAAACCTTCACCCGGCATAAATACCCCGTCAATGCGGTACAAATACAGCGCATTTGCTTTTAAGCCTTTTACAAAAACGTGCCAGACATCTCCGGTTTTATTTTTTCTCACATCAAAATTATAACTTTCAAATGCAGTATCGTCCGATTCATTTTCAAAAAGATCCAATTTAACTGCCGTTGCGTTTCGCGAAAAAATAGCAAAATTTACTCCGCTATCATATAAGGTTGCCCCGAACTGACTCGGGCTTCCGGGCAAAAATTCTAAATTCAGCATTGTGAGTATTGTAGCAAAGATTTCAAATTTTGGCTAGAAGTATGGGGGCTTGCAAAACGCAAAAGGAAACGCTAATTAAAGGCTTGACGCCGGTTTTTAAATGTGGGTACTGAAAAATAGTTTCTAAAAATATAACCTGAGTTTTTGAAAGATGCCCTCAATTATCGATTGAATTAATCAGTGTCTCCAAAAGTTTGGTAAATTTTTAAAATTTCTCGGCAAATATTTTAAAAT
>CALDWC010000112.1 GCA_937923945.1 uncultured Treponema sp. | reverse complement strand
ATACTCATTTATATTTTTTTGTCATGTAAAAATGGTAATTAATCAGTGTTTCCTTAAGTCTTCCACTTGTCAGGTAGCGGAATGCACTTTGTACTTTTGCACTTCGGACAGCGAAGCGGATCTAAAACTTTTTTAAAAATGCCGATCTTGGAACTACTTCCGATTTTATTTGAAAATTGGTGTCCGCAGTCTAAACATTTATAGTGCTGTTGTTGTCAGGATGACGGAGGAATAAGGGGATTGTTAGGTATCATGGTAAGGCTCCTTTAGAGATAATTATAAAGTTCCTATAAATTCAGCGGTGAGTGTGCTTCAGCACACGAATAAGCTGAATTCAGTGTGCGATAAGCACACATATAAATAAGCAAGTTTTACAATTCGATTTACCAAGCAAAACTTGACCGGTTAACGAGGCGCGGTAATTCGTGCCGAAGTTAACCAGTGAATTAATCACGCAAAACGGCTCTTATTTCTTCAAGGCAATATGCAAGTTGGTCTGCATGATAGAATTTACTCGATATACCGGTGTGTAATTTTTCAGATATTTCAAGATACGGAATAACAGTTTTATTATTTACATCTGTTTTTATATGGACTGCATCATTGGTAAAAACCAAGCCATTGCAGCTAAACTGAGCATCATGATAATTTACCGTGTCATTCGGTTTAAAATCAAAGAAAGCAATAAAGCCATAGATATCGCTTTGCCTTATATCAGAGACAATATATGTTTCAATAATGTAGAAAAGCTCTGGACTGTTCTGAATTTCATTAAAAGTATAACAATATTGAATTTTTTCTTGTTTTTCAAGGTTACTATCATTTACTAGTTTTTTCTTTAAAATATTTACAATAATGAACCATGGAAGCATCAGAGACGGAGTTGACGCTACTTCGGCGAGGAGTGCCGCTGGAGATATCTGCATATTTTCTATATTGCATTCGTTATAAATCTTTGGTAAATAGTTTGAAACAATTTCTTTTATTTTACTTTTATGTACTTCAAGCAAAGAGAGCTCTTTTATGTTTTTATGATGTTTTAAATCATAGCCGCAAAAAGGACAAAATTGCCATTGTTCATTTACTTCAGCATTGCAATTCTCACATTGCAGTAGTTCAAATTGTGCTGCACCGCACATATCACAAAACTTTGCATCACTCGGCAGCAAAGTTCCGCATTTTTGACATTTCATTATAAGACCTCCATACCGCATTTTTGACAAAACTTTTGATTTGCTTTTAAGTGATTACCACAGTTAATACAAAAATGCGGCTCACTTATTTTTTCAGAATTTAACGAAAGAGAATTACTTCTGCGAGCAATATGCGAAAGTGGTACATTAAAAACTTCTGTGGCTACCTTTTGCATTTTTTCACATAAGGCGCTTGCTTGATCAATATCTGAAAAGTCATTTTTAATCATGACATTGAGTTCTTGTTTCAGTTTACTTATCTCACTTGAAATATCGGCTAACTCTCTTTCATTTTTTTCATCATCGTATTGACTATCAAAAGCTTTATAGCGCTTTTTATCAAAACGAGCTTTGTAATAATTGCGTGCATTTTCGATATTCCCTTTAATTTTACGAAAATTATTTTCAATAATTGCCAATGTTCGTATAAAACTTTTATTATGTTCAATTCGTTTCTTATCAGCAGCTATATACGCATCAAATACTTTTTGAATCTTATCTACTATTTTTTTTACCTTGTTTGTATTCGGAACATTGCACGATTCCAAAAATTTATGTAACGGAATTCCTTTGTGATACGAGAGCAACTCATCTTGTTCTGTAAATTTATTTTTTGCACTGTAAAGTCCAAATCCTTCAAATTTAATTCCTTTATCTATTAAAAGTTTATAGCTAGTATCTAAAATTTGTTTACATTCTTTACCTGGTTTTAAGTCTGCTTTATTTGCAATAATATAAATTTTTAAGTCAGGGTTTTGTTCCGGTATTGTTGCAAGTTCATGAAGTTCATCATCTGTAAATGTTCCCGCATCGCAATCAAAACACCAAAGTACTGCATTTGCATTTGTGACTGCACTTGCGGCTGCCGCATAATCACTTTCCGTTTCATATGCGGCTTTAAAACCAGGTGTATCAATAAA
The DNA here is from genome assembly GCA_937923945.1 of uncultured Treponema sp. Classification (GTDB taxonomy): domain Bacteria; phylum Spirochaetota; class Spirochaetia; order Treponematales; family Treponemataceae; genus Treponema_B. The sequence continues at coordinate 6,675 of CALDWC010000112.1, read as the reverse complement.
ACAGAGATTATTAAAATTGATCACAAAGCTGTTTTTAACAACGATATGATGAATAATTTTCTTTATATTCAAATTAAATGCTTCAATCTTCCCGTAACGAAAAAGTGTAAAAATATTTTCCGGCACTTGCACGCGTCCGCCACTATATGAAAATCCCGTAATATCCAGTTCGGAGCCATTCATAACATAGGATGAAATTGCCGTTGTTTGATCCATTGCGATTGGAAGTACTATTTTTTTTGAAACAAAAAAACTGTTGATAAACGATGATTTTCCGCTGGAAAAAGAGCCGACAACCGCAACAATGGTTTTATTCAGTAATGCTTCATCATATGTCATAAATTTTAAATCATTTTCAACTTTTTGCAGTGCAAGAAGACATTGCGCTTCTTTAGCAAGGCTGTCATTCTGGTTCGCATACTTCATATAATCATTATACAAAAGCCTTTGGTATTTTTGAAAAGCATCATTCACTTCCGGTTTTGCATTGATAACATTCGCAACAAAATCCATTTTATATTTTCTTTCATCAAGCTCTTTTTGTAAATTTTTAATTTGCAGACTGATTTCTTTTGAAACTTCTGTAGATTCTGTTTTATGCCTGCTGCTTGATTTTATCTTTTCAGTTTCAAGATCATCATCATGTTTTACATTAAACATTTAATTTCTCCACATCTGAACGCATTCGTTTAATAGTTTCAAGTGCAAGTTTCGGCTTTTTCAATTCTCGCTTTCGTTGTTCCAGTTTTGTAATATAACTGTCCAAAAGCTTTGAAGAAAAGTTACATCTTTTGCAATCATCGACTATACGCCATAGTGTATCACTTATCCGGGATGTAAACTCCCGATTTAATTTACTCACGAATTCATCTGCAAGCGAGAGTATTTTTTCCGGCTCATAATATGTCGAACTAAGTGATGATGAGAAATCAGCCCCGGTGTATTTAAGCGTGTCATAATCAAACTTTATTTCTCCGATGATTGCCCGTGCGTTGCTTGCAATTTCTTTCAGTGCAAGCTCATCATTTTCATCATAAGTAAAAATTGAAAATTCTTGCCAAGTGTTTCGGGCTAGATCTGCAATTTTTTGACTTAAGTCTCCTGTTACTTCTCGTATGAAGTCCAAAGCATCATTATTATATTCTGCAATATAGTCATCAATTGTCGTTCTGATTTTTCCCTCGTTTGCAGAGATTACTTCGTATGGATATTTTTTTTCCCACCACCAAAAACCACTTGTGTGATACTGCGTTTTTGAACCTTTGGCTTTAACGATACCGTCGCTTGCGGTTTTTTTTGAATATTTTAAACTACTCAATGCATCCTTTTTCACTGTTATGTACCATTTTTTTGTACAGTCGTTTAATTTATCGCTGAGTTCTTTTTTAAATATAGAATATTTTCTTTCTGTCGCTTTAATTTCTGCTTCTACATCGGAAATATTCTTTTCTCCTATCGCACGCACCTTGCTATCCAACAGGTCAAGTAGTTCATATTTTATAGTAACGGCTGCTTCTTTTCGTGTACTTGCAAATGTACTCAGTTTACGATTAAGTATTTCTACTTTGCGTTCTTTCACTTTTTGTATACATTCAGTAATCGGTTTGATATTGCCCAAGTGTTTGAGCCATTCTTTACTGGTATTCACATCGCCGTCTGAAAAGTAATCATGATAATCGCTCGTCAAGCTTTTCCAAGTATGTTTTCTACTTTCATCCCACGAATCTTTTTTCTCAAATGTTCTATACATTGATTCGCACATACCGCTTGAAAGAAACAAACGAGTATCCGGCTCATTACGTAGCGTATCAAAAACTCCATCATAATTTATCTGTTCTAAATTTCTTGTCGCAGTTTGTACAAGAATTTCCTTTATTGTACTAATCACATTATCTAAATCACCATTTAGTTCTTTGTATTCAGGATTATATAGTTGACTATCAATTTGACTTGCAATCAAATACAATTCCCGTATACCGTTTTTCTTTTGTATCTTTTGCATGACCGACATATCAGTTTTCGAAATAAATTGCCGTGCAGGCGATAAAATTAAAACCACATCACATTCTCGCAATGCCTGTCGCGCTCGTTCATCTCGTGACGGAATAGGATCATTAAAGCCCGGCGTATCAATGACGGAAATACCTTCTAACGCTTTAATGGGCATTTGTAGTCTCACTTTACTGGTAAAAGGCATGTACTTTCCCTCTGATCCTACATAATCTGCAAGCTTTCCTACAATATCATTCATACTTGAAACTGTAAATGTTTCACTCCCCGATTTTACCTTTTTTAAGTTTTTAATCATTTGATACTGCTCATGTGCACCTACAAGTTCTATTTGATCGCTTAATTCTTGTTTTGCTTTATTCCGAGCTCTTTCTTCCAATGCCTTTTTTTCTTTTGCATCAAGTTTAGTTCTAGTACCTGGTTCTTGTCTTTGCTTCATTTTCAACCAGTTTGTCCTGGCTTCATTTATATTATTTTGTTCCAGCTCCTTGAGTCTCTGCTCGTACGCTTCAGAATTGGTCTTTAATTTTTCAATATCCGCGTCAGTAAAAAAATCAACGGTAACTTTGCATGTTTCGCCATAAGTAAGTTCCGTTAAGGCGGCAGTCATTGGAGTTGCGGCTTTCGGTAAAATATCAACGCCGTCAAAAAACAATGCATTTAAAAGCGATGATTTTCCGGCTTTTACTGCTCCTACAATTCCTATTTTTAAATCACGACTTATTTCTGCAGCTTCTTTATATTCGGCTTTTATTTTTTCTTCATCATCTAATCCGTTGTTCACAAGCAACGTAGAAATCTTTTTTGAAAATTCGGCATCGCTTGCATATTTAGTTTGTAATGTATCAAATTTTTCTTTTATTGCTAAAACTTCCTGCAATAAATTATCGCTATCATTTATTTTCGTCATAGTTATCGCACCTTACTGTAATATTTAATTTTACCGAAACTTAATTTTGACATGAGCTTCAACGCCGTGTTAAATGTTTTCGGATTTTTCATTTTGCGTATTGTTTTATTGCTGCTTTACATTTGCAGTATAAAACAGCAATATCCGATTTATCCATGAGCCATCCCCACGAATAGATTGCTCATTATGAAATTATTCTTTCCAGTGCAGTATCAATTCGCACAGAACAATTTTCAAGCACTTTAATTTTCCTTGTTACCTCATTATTTGTTTCGAGTTCTCTTTGTGCTTGCTCAATTTCTTCTTTTTTCTTTGCCAATTCTGCATCGTACTTTTCTGAAATAGATTCAATCATTTTTGAACTATTTTCCTTCAATAGCGAAACAATATTTTTTGATAGTTCCCGTTTTATTGGAGGAATTTGTGCAATGATACTTGAACGAATTTTCTGTTCCTGTTTGATTTCCTGCATTTTTCCAAACACCGCATCAATAATTGTCGGTAAGGCTATAATTATCAATTCCATCCATGGTGCGAGAATCTCTGTTGTAATACCGAAAACTGTTGCCATTGTTGTTGCTATATCTCTACCGTGCTTTGTTTTTGCATTTTGCTTTTGACTTGCTAAAAAATTTGAAATAGAGCTTCCGGTTAAGTCAAATAAATTACGAGCAGAGGTTTGTAATGCTTCAATAAATTCAGGAATATCATACTTTGAAAAAACAGCATCGACATGTGAAAGCTCATCTGCAAATTCAGCAGAAAACCGCGTACTGGTAGTAAGTATAACATCATTAATTTTTGAAGTAACTACACTTTGCACAATTTCATTTATTGCATCTTGTACGGCGGTACCGCCTGAATTTACACCACGATTAACAAGAAAGTCTAAGTTCACATTTATTTCATTACCGACCATATCAGCAATAGCACTTGCCTCGCTTGCAAAATTATTATTTTTTTCCTGCTCGATAATTTTCATTTTCTTTTCTTCTATTTTATGAAGTGCATTTTCCAAGTCGGCAATAAACTGCTCATTCGTTTTTTTATCTTTTTTTAATGCTGAAATTTTTATGTTAATTGAGTACTTTACATCAAAGCATTCATTTTTAATCGTTTCAAGAAAAACTTTTTTAAAAAGCTCGTTTGCATTAAGTGATTCGGCAAAATTATTAAAAAGCGAAACATCATCTTTGTTAATTTCAAATACGGTTTCAGCTTTTCCGGTTAACATACTTACTTCATTTTGCACCTCATTTTTAACGGCAGCTACTTCGTCAGAACTTCGTAAATCGGTTTTGGAAACAAAGAAACTGCATTCACGCCCGAAAGTAAGTATGTTTTGAATTTGCTTTTTCATTGAAGCGGAAATTGTTCCGGCGTCGACCGGAGTAAGCACAACATAGTGAGAACCTTTATCTAAATAATTAAAGATTGCTTTGTTATGTGCATCCAACGATGAATCAAATCCCGGCATATCCACTAAGACAATCGGCTCTAATTTTTTTAACGCCTCGCTCTTGATGTACCGGCGAAGACAAACATAATTTGTGATGTCGCTATCATCGTTCAATCGTGTTACCATGCCGTCACTTGTAACGCCTTCACAATATTCGCTTTCCGAAAAATAAAGTTCGGAAGGAATTGCCGTTTCAGGATTGATGCCGACCGACAGTACATTTTTTCCCATGAACTTATTCAGCAGTGAACTTTTCCCCGCACTAAACGCCCCCACAACCGGAACCAATAATTTTCCGGTGTTCACCGCCTCAATTAACGTTTGCGTACTTGTCGTTTCAAGTTCTGCATCCTTTTCGATCTGAAGCACTTCATCCAATACATCAGAAAAAAGTTTTCTGTTTTCTAATTCCATATTTTTACTCCTTTGGAAATAATTATTTCTCAGTTGTTTGTTTTCTTCTCAGTACTACTCTTCCATTTTTCACTTCACATTCTTCGTAGTTTTTTAGTACATCGTTTATGACCGAAGCTGCTATCCCAATAGCGAAAGCAACTACTCCAGCAATAATTGCTACTTCAGCTGTTGTAAGAACTATTGTTGTTCCGCCAAAAGCAATCGCAGCGGCAAGACTAGCCGGTGCAGCACCAACTAATGATAAACCGCCGGTTACCGGTGCTAATATCACTCCTGCAATAAGTCCACCGATACCGAGAACACCACCACCAATAGCAACGCCCTTTCGAATTTTTTTAGCTTTGAGAGCCTTTTTAATTCCTTTTGCCATTTCACCTTCAAATATTATTTTATCCGGAAGCTCTTTTTTCACACGTTCAAAATCATTCTTTGTTCTTACGATTATTTCACTCATAATTTTTCTCCTTCTCTCACAAGTTCCTTCTCTTGTGAACTAAACTATATTTTCCCATCTTTTACCTACTGCCTACTCCCTATCCCCTCATTTCTACTACCAGACCTCGTACATCCCCGCCACTTTTGCCGCTTCTTTCCGTACCGCTTGCACGAGCTCCGGCGGCTCAAGCACTTTTACCGTCGCACCTTGCCCCAAGCAAAAGCGCATGATTTCTTCAAACTGCGTTGTAGAAAAACTCACCTCGACACTTTTATCGGACAGCACCTTTACCTTTTGCTCATCACTCCAAAGATGCTCTTCGGCAAAAACGCCGACCGCAGGCGAAAATAAAAGCCGCACGGTAAAAGGCGTCCGCTTTCCGAGCCACACGCCCACATTGGTGTCGATATAATCGGCAAGCTTAAAATCCTCCGGCACTGCAAACGCGTCCCGCTCCAGTAGCGAAATTCCGCTCATCCGGCTAAAAGCAAAAATCCGCACATCGTTTTTTTCACGGCAGCGTCCGATTACATACCACGCACCCCGCTGACACACAATATGATACGGTTCGCACACACGCAAACTCGGCTCGTTCTGTTCCAAACTGCGGTAAAAAAACTTCAAAGCTCGTTTCCGCTTTACTGCGCTGAAAACCGCCTCAAAAATTTCAGGCTCTATCGCCGGCGCCGGTTCGCTGATAAAAGTTACCCCGTCATCCAACCACAGCGTACTCACCGAAACCAAATCTTCGGGAAGCAATGCCGCCAGTTTTGAAAACACCGCCTGAAGCCTCGCCTCAATCGGCGTATTCCGATATTGCCGCAATGTCTTTTCAAAAACAGCCACCGCAAAAAGTTCCTCGTCGCTCAAAAAAAGGCTTTTCAGGAAAAAAGTTTCGCTCGCATAAAAATAACCGCGCCGCTTCGCATCGTAGTCAATCGGAGCGTCGTACCTATCTCGCAAAAACTCAATGTCCCGCTCAATCGTTCGCCGGCTCACCTCAAACAGTGCCGCAAGTTTTTCCGCCGTCGGATACCGCCTCGCTCGAATTTCTTCGTCAATCCGCAGCAGCCGCCAAAACTGCACTCTTCGCTCATGCATCGTCATACCTCATTGTAGCACACGCAATACGACAAATACTGTCGGAGTAAAAAAATAAATTGCTATTTCTATTTGTATTTGGGTGTTCCGTCGCTGCTTTAAATCCGTGTCGGCAGCGCCGTCGGGCTTTTCGGGGCTCCGGTACGAACGCACGAAAATTGCCGTGCGTTCGTGTACAAATTTCGGCATTTTGAAAAATGCCGAAATTTCCCCTACAATCCCTAACACAAAAAAAGTCCGTATTTTTCGGCGGACAGTTTGCAGTTCCCATACTTGCCGCCTCACGTCTTTTGTTGACCGTGCTCATTCTTAAACACGGATAAAAAGTAAAGAAAGGTTCTA
>CALDWC010000111.1 GCA_937923945.1 uncultured Treponema sp. | reverse complement strand
GATAAGTAAATACTTGCCAAAACATTTTGTACTGAATGGTCACCGGCGGGATTAACGCAAAATATTTTTGAATAATCCACGGATCAATAATTCCCAGTATTTTAGAAAACGCGTATATTCCGAAGTTAATCGCGATCAAAATAACGCAGGAATTTTTATATGTATATTGAAACGGTCTACGGATAAATGAACTCATACTTTTTCCTATTTATAGCCTATGCATCGGCACCGCTTTTTTCGCTTTTTGTTTTCGCGGTTTTAGTTTTTGTTTTCGCTTTCGCTTTCGCTTTTTCCGTTTCAATCGCTTTCACGTTTTTCTCTGAAATCGAATACTTATTTTTACCGGTATGCTTTGATTCATACAAGGCAACGTCGGAACGGTTTACCAAACTCTTTACGCTTTCGCCGTCGTGTAAATACTGCGCAATCCCGATTGAAATCGTAACTTTTACGGATTTATCTTCGTAGATAATTTCCATATTTTCAACACGGGAACGCACTCGCTCCGCAATCATCGTAGAAACGTCAACATCGGCTTCGGAAAGCATCACAACAAATTCTTCTCCGCCGTAGCGAGCCGCAAGATCGGTATTCCGAATGGATGTTTTTATAATATTCGATACTTGCTGTAGAACAAGGTCACCGCATGCGTGCCCATACGTATCGTTGACTTTTTTGAAGTTGTCAATATCAAACATCAACACCGAAAGATTCGACGAGGCTTCCAAGGCTTCCATTTTGTCACTGATGACCGCGAAAAAATAGTGCTTTTGTTTTAACCGTGTCATCATATCGGTTGTCGTCATTTCTAAAAGCTGCGAGTTGTTAATTGCAATAGCCGCAAGGTTCGCAATGTTGAGAATCATATCCTGCTCGTATGAATCGTAGGAGCGGGCATCCTCAATTTGTTTACCCAAAACCAAAAACCCGACCAAATGCTTCCGCACTTTCATCGGTACAAAAAGCGACGCGTCTAAAGTTAAAAGCAAGGCAACCGTTTTGTCCGAATCCCGCTCCGTGCAAAACTTTTCAGTGATTTCTTCCGGTAAGACACACCTGTCTTTTGTAGCCAAAAAGGAAATAATAACGTGCTCTTCGGGAATCGGAAATTTTGCATTTTCGCCGATGTCAAAACCGTAGACATCATCATACAAAACAAATGAATCATCGTCAAACGTTTTTTTAGTAAAAATTGCGACGCCGAATGTTTTCATTTGTGCCATCACCACATACAAAATAGCTTCCATCAGCTGGCGAAATTCCAACATCGAATTCAGACTTTTAGAAATTTCTAAGAGTTGCCCCAAATCAAAGATAGTCTTTTCCTGCAGTTTAACGGTTTCATTGAGACGGATGTTGCTTCGTGCGGACTGAAAAACTCGTTTTCGTTTTTTGTTTAATTTTTTTATTCCCATATCGTTCTCATATTATAAAATATTTCCAACATAAAAAAAATATATTTTTATTATAATATTTTTTCTATCTTTATGCAATATCCAATCGTACCAGTACTGCATAGTTTTTCATAATTTCCAAAAACTTTGCAAGTATCTGTATGTTATGCTCAAAGCCTGCAACCATCGGACGAAGTTTTGCCGAACTGAAAAGTACCTTTATATTACTAATTAATTCCGCATTATGCCTTTTTGAATCGGCAATTAATTGGCTGCTCGTTGCATAAAGTGCGGTATATTGTTCCACGGCGTTCTGCACAATTCCCTTAGCAAGTACATTCGCTTCTTCAATAATTTTTTCAAGTTGCTTTTCAAAATTTCCGCCGTTGTCAATTTCATTTAATAAGCTGATAATTGTTTTTGCACTGCATTTTTCACCGTCGGCAAATAACCGCTCAAACTCTTCGAAAGTATTGGAAAGGTTTTCACAATAATAAAAAGCCGCTCCCAAGTTTTTTTGAAAATTATTTTCAATAAAAAAGCCTTCAACTAAAACCGTTTTCAAAAAAAGCTTCATATTTGCTTCAAAATTTTGCCGGGTAAATGTTCGTAAAAGCTCCATCGGACGAATCCAGTCAAAACTCAATGACGTTGATTTTTTTAAATGAGCGTTAACTTCTTCGTTGTAACCGGAAAATGTATAAAACTTTTGTGTTCCGAAAGCCGCCGTAATAAGCGTGTCGATTTTACTTTCCTGAAAAATCAACAAAAGTTTTTTCGAATCAGCGGAAAACCGAGCTTCAAGCCGTTCGCAAAAATCACTGATAATCGGCGTTTCTTTAAATTCCGTTGTGTCTTCAAAATCAGGCTCTTCTTTTACATAGCGAATTATGTTCAATATCGTGTCTTTCGGCAGCTCTTTTTCAAGGATAGTTTGCAACGCGCTAATTTGCTGCATAACAAATAAAAATTTATTCTCAGCGGAACCGGCAACGCGTGCGTGCAATGTTTCAATCGCATCAATGACATCCTGTTCTAAACATAAGTATTTCAAGAGAAAGTTAAAATCCAAAAGTTCTTGCATAACATCGTCTGCAAACACCGCTGAAAACTGCGGTATACTTCCGTTTTCTACGATCTCCATCAATTGATGCTCTGTGATTTCCGTAAAACGGGAAAAAAAATTGTAAAAATCGAATGAACAAAAATCATACAACGCATGAATTTTCCGTATGGTTTGCTCCATTGCTTTCAGTTCCGGTGTGTTCAGATTATGCAAAAATCCGTGGAAACGGTTTACCTGATCTTTTAACCGCCGTTGAATAACTTCAATCGATGATGCTGCATCTTTTTGTAAATCTTTTTCGCGTGCATTAAATGCAAATGAATCATAGATTTGCATTTGTTCGTTGGTAAACGCCGACGATAACAGTATATCTTGAAACTTCTTGGCAACCCGTACGTCCTTACTCATAATTGACTGTTCAAATACGGATTTAATCGGCAATACTTCGAGGTAAATTTTAAAAATAGTTTTTACAAATTCAGGTTGGATAAAAAGGTCTTTTGATAGAAATTGATTCGGAGATTTTTTTAAATGTGTATAAATTGATTTGAGTTTTTTTCGTCGCTGTGTTGCAGGCGAGTTCGGAAAAAAAACCGATGCAAAAAAATTTTTGAGTGCGACAAACAATGAAATAAAAAACCTCATACGGTTATTTTATCCGCGGTACAAAATAAAATCAAGATATCGCTTATTAATGATATGGAGCTTGCCGGTGAACGACTGACGCGCAAAGCAAAGTGGTTTATATTACTTCGTGTTTAGTCTTGCCTTTCCAAGGTTGACACCGTCTCGATATGGCTCGGTTCTCCAACGAAGTAGCATTATTTCAAGGAGTGTCCACGGGAATGGTGGAAACACCTATTTTCGCCTTAATATGGATATGTCGAACCGATACAAGTGTTGGGTTGACTTATTGCTCGTATAGGCAAATACTATCGAAGAATGTCCTTTAATGCCTTGCTCATCAGTTCCTGGCGTTTCTCCATGAACTCTTCAAAAAGAGATCTGTCACCTGTAAATCTAACAGCATTAAGGTTTGCCATACTGAATGAATTAGCAGGAGCTGCTTTCAATGCTTCTCGGATGCTCGTTAATGCAGAATTTGATGCAGTACCAAAAATCTGTCTAACCTGTGCGATTACAATATATTTTCTTAATTCCGCTTTGCTGCTTGAATCAAAATTACCGCCCTTGTATCTGTAGTAAACAATAGGAGAAACAGCCACATAAGAAATCATGTTTTCTGAATTAAATCCGAATTCATTTAACAAATCAACTGTATCCTTGATAGCTTTTCGGATTGCATCCCAGTTTTCTTTTATTTTTAATACACTGTCTTTTTTAAATGTTTCAACTTTTAACGCTACAGACATATCCAAAAGATACAAACAAGTTCGCATAATAAAGTTATTAGAAAACTTGAATCCTTCGCCCTTCTTATTTATCTCTGAAAACAGCTTATCAATTTCATCTCTTGCCTTATCCCAATGAGAAACAATAAAGGAGATACTTTGCTTTTGCAAAAAAACTTTGCGAAGCAAAGTTTGCTGTTAAACGACCGTCAAGCCTTTAATCAGCGTTTCCTACTAAGCTTTTTTTTGTGAATTTGCTCTTTTGACATTTTTTTGTTTTTGTTGTACACTTCCGCAAATGAAATTTAAAAAGAGCGTTTACAAAATATTATTTTGAGGATTTTTATGACATACAAAAAAAGATTGCGTGAGTATATTCATTACGAAAACAAAGGACTTCTTGTTTTGGTTTTTTTGTTATGCGTTGCGAGTGTGGCTTTTTCGATTATTATCCCTCTGTTGCAAAGCAATTTAATCAACTCGGTTGAAGCGCAATCAATTTCATTTTTTCAAATTGTATTTGTTATGTTGCTTTCATTAGTTGCGATTTTCTTGGTTTCTACTACATCAATTGTAACCCCGATTCTCATGGTAAAGTTTCAAAACAAAATTAAATATTCACTTATGCAAAGTGTGCAATACGTTTCTGAAAAATTTTTATCAATGGCAGGCGACTCCGGCTTGTATTATGCTTTTGGAAATATTTCCAATGACATTTCGTTTATAGCCTATCCGGCAATTTTAAATATTTCTCTTTCCGCTTTGCAGGCTATTACCGCTTTGTTCCTTTTATCAGAATTTTCTTTAGGATTTTTTTATTTAAGCCTCGTTATTGTTTTTGTCTATATTTCTTTTGTTTTGCTTTCACAAAAAATGTATGCAGGCGCTATAAAAAAGATTCGTGAAAAAGAGCCGCTGTTGTATGAACATGCACATATGATTTTTTCAAATGCCGGAACGATAACGCGATTTGGAAATCCAAAGTCTTTTTATAATACGTTTGATAAAAATCTCTTAGAGTTAAAACGTTTACACGAAAGGGCAGCAAGTTTTTCACAAATGCAAAAAGTGGTATTAGATATTTTAAAAGCGATTTCATTTGTCAGTTTTGTTTTACTTTCAATGACCGGTATTGCCGAAAAAACCATACCCGTAGGCTCTCTTGTTTTAATTTTAGCGTATATACCGCTTCTCCTTCAACCTCTTTCAAAGATTCAATATTTTTTGAAAATAAAGGCTTGGATTGCCGAAAGTGAAATTAACTATGAAGAGTATAAACAAAGCCTTTGTAAAGTCACATTGAACGATTCAAAAAACGCGCTCGCTATACTTGATGATACACTTCCGCTTAAACTGGAAAATGTTTGTTTTTCGTATGAGGAAACCGATGAGGAGGAATGTGAAAATGACTAAAAAGAGCCGATCGTTTTTAGATGTGGTAAATTTTTGCACTGTTGCTTTCATTGCAGTTGTAGAAATCCTTATTCCGTTACTTGAAGGCAAGATGTTAAAAGTAGTAACGATACGTAACTCTGATCTGTCTTTATTGTGGCTCACTGTTTTGCTCATCGTTTTTAATGCTTTATTATATTTTATATTAAATACATGCATGGTAAAAAAACAAAGTTCGATTGTAGCTGAAATCTCAAGTAACACGATACGCAAAGTAAGTTCTTTTTGTCAAAAACACATAAAGCAAAATGGAGCTAACTTTTACACGGAATTTTTAGAACGCGGTCCAAGTGAAATATCTGCACTGGTGTCACCGGATTTTTTGTTTTTTATTTTTTACGGCGTTATGGCAGTTATCGCAATAGTCATAACCGTTCGATGGACATTATCGCTTTTTATTATATTTCCTTTTGCTTTGCTTTTGTACTTCACTTTGGAAAAGTACTTTAACAAAAGACTAAACAAAATGGCTGAAAAAATTTCTGACCTTGCATACGAAAAAGATCCTGAATTTATTACCTATATTAAAAACGCTCAAACAATTTCAAGGTTTGGAAACTCTAAAATATACTTAAAAAATTTTGATGATTTTCAAAAAGAAAACTATGCTTTGAGTAAAAAGTTTTTAATTGCTAAGGAGATGAAAAACGGATTAACCGAGCTCATTTCAACACTGAGTTTTATTTTATTAATTTCGATACTCTGTTTTGATCTTATAAATAACAGAACAAATGTCGCACAAATTGTGGTAACTCTTGCATACTTTAACTTGATTATACTCCCTATAAGCTATTTTAATTCATATAGAATGCTTTTACTCGATGCCGAATATTCGAAAGATTTATATCAAAATATTAATACTGACTACGAGCAAGAATTGGAAAAATACTCAAACATAACTTTTACTTCCGATACGGATATAAAAATTAAAAACGTAAACTTTTCATTTGCAGAACAAAGTGCTCACGACAGGGAGGAACAAATGGATTACAAAAACATTTCTTTTACAATTTCAAAAGGAGAAAGCCTTTCAATGATTGGGCTTTCAGGTGAAGGCAAAAGTACAATTATAAAACTATTACTTGGAGAACTAAAACCAAATTCAGGTACTATTGAGCTTGCAGGTTTAGAAGTTTCTCGTACGCCACCGCAAATAGTACATCATTTAATTTGTGTGTATGAGCAAACGCCAACTATTTTTCCGGCTGACTTATATGAAAATATTTGCTTAGGACGAAAAATGATGAGCGCTGATGAAATTGCAAAGTTTTTCGAAACTTATAAAGCTGAATTTGCAGATATTTTATATAATAAAAAAATTTCACCGAAACTTTGTGAAGTCTTTGATATTTTCGAAAAGCCTTCGGAAAAAGAAATTCGGTTTTTAAATAAAATTCTCGAAAGCACTATAAGCGCTGATCTTTTAGCTCATATTTTAATAGACAAAAGCTTTGTAAGTTCAGAGCGTGTTGAATACCTGATACAAGCACTGGGGATTAGTCATTTAAAAGGACGCGAACTCGGTGATAACGGTACTAATGTTTCAGGTGGTGAACGTGAGCGAATTGCGATGGCGAGGTTTTTAACAAAAGAGAAAGCTGTCGTTTATTTGATCGATGAGCCGTTTACTGCTCTTGATGCCAAGACCGAAGATGAATGTCTGAAGCTCTTAAAGTCTGAACTCAAGGATAAAACCGTTTTTGTTGTTTCACATAAATTTAATGTTATTAAAGCACTTTCGAAAAATTGCATCGTTTTACAAAATGGTAAAATATCGCAACAGGGCACCCATGAATATTTGCTCAAACAAAAAGGCTTATATAAAGAACTTGCGGAATGCTTTGCAGCGCAACACAGCAACAGGTAAAAGCGTAAGGAGACACTGATTAATTCAATCGAGAATTGAGGGCATCTCTAAAAACTGATGTTTTTAGAGACTACTTTTCAGTGTCCACCTTTAAAATCTATTGTTTCGCAAATGTTCTTTAAAATTCAGCGAATGAGTGAACCTCAGTTCACGAAAGAGCTGAATTTTCGCCGTTTCGAGAAAACGAGAAACGGCTGTATAATAAGCGATGTTTTGAAAAACACAACACTGCCAAGTTTTTCAAAACTCGTCAGTTTAACGAGCCGCGCTATTTCAGCGGCGAAGTTAAACGTCCAGAATTCTACCTTATTATATTGAACATTGAGAAACAATTAGGAAACGCTGTTAAATGGCGTCAAGCCTTTAATCAGCGTTTCCGTAAGGAAACACTATTAAACGGTGCCAAACGCATTTTTGCATTTTATTAGCGCTGTCGTTTCCAGCGTTAAAACCAATTCGCCTTTTTGTTTTTTTACTTCAAGCCGATTGGAAACGGTTCCGGTTTTTTTATCCGCGCGCAAGTTTTTCGCAGTGATAGTGAGCCGCCCGCGTAAAATGTCGCCGGGATAAACGGGTTTGATCCAGCGATTGTTTGTCAGTTCCATACCGCAAAGGGCTTGTCCGTTTGTCGACTTTGAAAACGGTGTTAGGGGTTTTTCTTCTCAACAAGGTTTTACTATATTTTTATAGATTCATACAAACCTGTTTTTCACTATTATAGAATAAGTGTAAATTTGCGTCAATTTCATTTTAAAAATTCATCTTGAATAGATTTTCAAGATATTCCTTATTTTACTTTCTTAATAATCACTTCTTCGTCCAAGTCAGAAGGTCATATTGCACACTAATACTTAAATCAATTTTTTACTTTTGTAGATTTACTATTTTTATTTTTTATTAAAAGAATTATCTGAAATAGTATTCCTAAAAATAACAAAGAATAAATATTAATTTCTGAGAAAAGCTGAAAGAGTAGTTTTGTTTCTCCATCTGGGTGAAAAAACATTTTTGTAGAGACGCCCCAGTTAAAATAATGAAGAGAATTTCCAAGTAATCCAAGAAAAATAGAAATAAATATTTCTACAAAGAACCATTTTGCTTTCATTTTTTTTATAAATAAAAAGATAATGATTCCAATAGGAAGGAAAATATCTATCAACGTTTCAAAAAAAGTAATATTAGTCATAGCCATTACAAAACCATATTTTGTAGTAATTATCCACGGAAATAAAAGAATAAAGTGCGTAGAAATTATAATTATCAGACATTTTAAATAATTCTTAACCATATATTTTTTTCTTCCTTTCTTAGCACCGCATTACGGTGTTCACATAACTACCGCTTAACCTGCATTGCCGCAAAGGCAATGTCAGGTTGAAGCGGGTGTTAGGTTTCCCATATCCATATAATGTAATCTTATACCTTAAACTTCCCGACCTCCGCGCTTAAACTGTCGATACTCTCTTTGTTCTTTCGCGTAATCTCATTCACTTCCTGCACCGCATTGTTTATTTGAATAGCTCCCGCGGACATCTCATTCATACTGTCCGTGATAATACGCGATAAGCCGTCGAGTTTCCGCATTTCTTCTGCAACCTGCTCACCGCCACGAAGCATTTCAGCAGAACCGTCTTTTACTTCAAGCGTTACCGCGTTAA
>CALDWC010000110.1 GCA_937923945.1 uncultured Treponema sp. | reverse complement strand
CACAGGGTATTGGCTGTCATATTGCGACAATGAGAGGTAGCCTTTTAAAAATATACCCCGTATTTTTGAAAGGCGACCTTAATTCTCGATTGAATTAATCAGTGCCTCCTTAAGAAGCTACCGTTTTGCGAAATTTTTATTGATGAAAAATTTCGCCTCACTTTTATGTTTTGTACCCGTAGACGCCCCGAGCCGCAAAAATCTCCGCAAAAACTTGCATAAAACGTCGATTTAGGGTAAAATATCAGCGATATAATTATAAACGAAGGAGTTTTTTATGGTAGATACATTAAAACATTTGGACAGTTATAAAGTATTTAAATTTTTTTATGCGCTGAACCAAATACCGCGCGGCTCGGGCAACGAAAAAGCGGTGAGTGATTGGTTGGTTGACTTTGCGAAAAAACGAAACCTCGAAGTAAAGCAGGATGCGTGCAATAACGTTATTATCCGCAAAGGCGGTACCGCAGGATACGAAAATGCAAAAACGGTAATTTTACAGGGACACATGGATATGGTGTGCGAAAAAGAAAAAGATTCACCGCACGATTTCAACAAAGATCCGATTGCATTTATCGTTGAAGGCGACACTCTTCGGGCGGACAGAACCACGCTCGGTGCGGATGACGGCATTGCGGTGGCGATGTCGCTTGCTCTTTTGGATTCGGACGATATTCCGCATCCGCCGCTTGAAGTGCTCTGTACCGTTTCGGAAGAAACCGGAATGGACGGTGCCATCGGCTTAAACCCCGCCGATTTGACCGGACGCACGCTGATTAATATCGACTCGGAAGAAGAAGGCATTTTTTTAACAAGTTGCGCCGGCGGTAAACAAGTTTTTTTTCACCTGCCGATTGTTTGGGAAAAAGCCCCGACTGCAAAAAAGTTTTTTAAAATTACCGTTTCCGGTTTAACCGGCGGACATTCCGGCATGGAAATTATTAAAGGACGCGGCAATGCGAATAAGCTCCTCGCCCGCGTACTGTATGCAATCGGGAAAAAGGCTCCCTATAACATCGCCGAAATTTCAGGCGGCTCAAAGCACAATGCCATACCTCGTGAAGCGAACGCCGAAATCGCAATCAACGCTACCGATGAAGCAGCCGTAAAAGAAATCGTAAAAAATTACGCCGGTATTTTTAAAAACGAGTTTGAAGGAATTGATAACGGCGTGAGTGTCACCATTGAAGGAACCGGTCATACTACAGACCGTCTTTTCGACGCAAATACCACGGAACGCATCGTGCAGCTCCTCCTTTTAACACGGCACGGCGTTATCGCAATGAGCCACGCAATTAAGCACTTGGTACAAACTTCAAACAATCTCGCGATTATTAAAACCTTGGACAACGCAGTCAAAGTGAGCTGTGCAATCCGCAGTTCCATCAAATCGCAAAAAGAAGCCGTTGCGGACGAATTTGCTGTGATAGGATCGTTGGTAGGCGCAAAGATGGTGTTCGATCCCGGCTATCCCGAATGGCAGTATGCACCGCACTCGCCGATACGCGATACTTTTGTAAGCGTCTATAAACAAGAATTCGGAAAAGAACCCGTTATTTCCGCAATCCACGCAGGACTTGAATGCGGACTTTTCAGCGAAAAATTCAACGGCGAATTGGATCAAATTTCTTTCGGTCCGAATATTTACGATGTGCACACCGCGAAAGAACACGCCAGTATTGAATCGGTTGATCGCAGCTGGAAATTTTTAAAAGCCGTGTTGAAAAGTATCAAATAATGAATATACCCTTACTGACATTTAAATCGGATGTTGCCGTTTTGGTGCGGGATTTTTTCCGTACCAAAGGCTACCTCGAAGTTGACACGCCCTGCTTTTCGGATTACATTATTCCGGAAAGCTCCATCGAAATTTTCCGCACTGAACAGAGTACTTTACAAACCAAGCAGTACTTTTTGGTTCCTTCACCGGAAGTGCATATTAAAAAGCTTTTAGCGGAATGTAAACAATCGCTTTTTTCCCTGTCGCACTGTTTTCGGGCGGGCGAAAATACAGGACGTATTCACCGCCCCGAATTTACCATGCTGGAATATTACACAGTAGGAGCCAACTATCGGGATTCAATCGGAATCACTGAGACGTTTTTTTCATTTTTAGCCGATTGCCTTGTCGACAATCCGCTTTTTAACAAAGCGACAGGCGAAGTTTTTCGACAGCCGTTTTTACAGCTTACGATGGACGAAGCGTTCACCCGATACGCGGGTTTTGCACTATCCAAAGCTCAAAGTCGCGAAGCACTGCTCGAACAAGTGCAAAAACGCGGATTGAATGCCACGAGCGACGTTGAACGGTATAGTTATCAGGATTTGTATGAACTGGTGCTTGTTTCGTGTGTTGAACCGCAACTACCGCAAAACCGTATCGTTGCGTTGACGGATTATCCTGCCGTGAGCGAAACCCTTTCAGCGCGGAAAATACAAAACGGCATGCCGGTTACCGAGCGCTGGGAAATTTACTTGAACGGCGTGGAACTTGCGAACTGCTACACGGAATTAACGAGCGGCAGCGAGATCGCCCGTTTTTTTGCTCACGAAGTACAAAAACGAGAAGAAAGCGGTATGCGCCGATTGATCGTCCCTGCCGATTTTGCGCAAACATGCGAAAATCTTCCCCGCTGTTCCGGCGTTGCGTTGGGCTTTGAACGACTTTTAATGTTGCTTTCGGGACAAAAAACCATAGAAGCCTTTTTTGCAGGATAAAGCGATACAGCGTGCAAAAAGTTTGGATATGCGGCAAAATGGCTTGATTTTTGTTTGATATATTCTATAATGGAAAAGACGTAACTCTTTTATTAATATAACTGTTTTAACACGTAAAAGCTGCGATGCGGCTCTTTTTAAATACGCACATTTTTATTTTTTATTTTAAGGATTTTACATTGAAAGAAGCCATAAAAGAAGATTGGAATTTAGTTATTCAACCGAAACGAAAATTGCTGGATATTCCGGTGCGGGAAGTTATTCGCTACCGCGATTTAATTGCACTTTTTATCAAACGGGATTTTGTAACCCAATATAAGCAAACCATTCTCGGACCGCTTTGGTTTATTATTGGACCGTTGATTTCAACGGTGATGTACACGTTTGTGTTCGGGAATCTGGCAAAATTGAGTACGGACGGGATTCCGCATGTGCTTTTTTACTATAGCGGAACAATGCTATGGACGTTTTTTTCCGGGTGTTTTACCGATGCAACCGATATTTTTGTTAAAAACAAAGATTTATTCGGTAAAGTGTATTTCCCGCGTCTCACCGTGCCGATTAGCAATGTAGTACTGAACGCAACCAAAGTTGCAGTTCAGTTTTTATGTCTACTATGCTTTTTTTTCTATTATTTATTTACTACCGATGTGCTAAAACCTTCCGCCGCCGTATTTGCATTTCCATTACTATTGATCTGGATTGCTGCAATGGCTACCGGTGCAGGAATGATTGTTTCTTCACTCACAACAAAATATAAAGATTTACGGCTTTTGGTCGGCTTTGCATTAAGTCTTGCAATGTACGCAACTCCGGTTGTCTACCCGCTTTCGGAAATTCCCGTAAAATTTCAGTTCGTAGCCTACGTCAATCCCATGTGTGCACCGATTGAACTGTTCCGTAAATGGTTTTACGGTACCGGAAGTGTGTCCGGCACCATTGTATTAGCAAGTCTCGGTATCAGTGCGTTGTTGCTATTTTTCGGCTTAATTTTGTTTAACAAAAACGAGCAGAATTTTATCGATGTGATGTAACAATCCGTTGTTTTGCGGAACAACGGATTATTCCTTACTGCTTGTAGTTTTGTACGGCGACGTATTTGTCGTATAACGCTTCCGTTACGCCGTGTTCTGCAATCATTTTTGAAAAAAATTCACCGGAAGGTTTTACCGTTCGCGTTTGTGTCGCGTAATCGTTGTGAACCAACCCGAACCGCGGTACTTCGCCTTCTTTCCACTCCCAGTTGTCAATAAAACACCAGTGATAGTATCGTTCAATCGGGAGCGAAGATTTCATAATTTCAGTGAGATGATCAAAAATGTACCGCGAGCGGAATTGTTCATCGTTATCGGCGGTTCCGTTTTCCGTAATCCAAATCGGGAGCGGCACAAGGCGGTACATTTTTTCGGCACACTGTACAATACCCGCAGGATAAATTTCCCAGCCCAAATCGTTTTTCGGTTTTCCTTCCATTACACCGTCTTTCAAACCGGAAACGCAGCTGCGTGAATAATAGTTGATTGCGTGAAAATCGGCATAGATGCCTTTTTTGCTCCGCAGTCGGTTATGGAGCGGATAGGAAAATCGTCCTAAAAGCATCGCCTTGCTGAGTGCCTTTTGAAAAAACAACTCGCTGAGCCGCGACGCAATCCGGTGAACCGGATTGAATCGGTTTTTTGGGGTAAAAATGCGGAGATGATTCGCAAAACTTACCATCGTGTCAGCGAAGCCCATCTGTTTCCGCATTTCGTGAATGAGCGTGTAAGCTTGGATGTGAGCTGCCGCCATATTTTCCATAACGGTACAAGTTTCGCGGAAAGAAGTATGGCAGGGATACCATTCACCGAAAAAATAACAATTTGACGCATAGACATTCGGTTCGTTAATAGTAATATATTCCGAAACGAGTGCGCCGAATTGTTCGACCACTGTTTTTACAAGTTCCATAAAATAGCGGATATTTTCCTGTTTGAGCCACCCGCCTTTTTTTTCAAACCACATCGGATTGGAAAAGTGATGAATCGTCAGGAGCACTTTAATGTTGTGCTGTTTTAAAAAAGAAATTTCGTCTTTGTAGTGCTGCACGGCAGCTTGTTCAAGGCGATTTTCTTCGGGAAAAAGGCGCGCCCACTCAATACCGATACGGGCAATTTGCATTCCCATCGAAACCAGCAGTTCGTCATCCGATTTCCAGTATTTCCAGTGTTCGGTCGCTTTTTCAGGCGAACTGTTGTCTTTCACTTTGCCCTCACGGAAAAACTGTCGCCAGTTTGTATCCGCATCGCCACCTTCAATTTGAGTTGCAGCCGATGCCGCACCAAGTAAAAAATTTTCTTTTAGGGGTAATTTCATATAAACGAGCCTCCATCCTGCCGGCATAAAAATTCCGGCATTACTTAAAATTGCTTATTGCGATTGGGTTTTCCCATCCGATAAAAAGTTCTGCACAACGCGAGCGACACCCTCCTGTCCGTTTTGTAAAAGTGCAGTGATAAAAGGACGACCGATCATAACCGTTGACGCCCCCAGCGAATGAGCAACCAATAAATCGCTTTGAGTGCGTAATCCGCCGTCAACCCACAGCTCTCCGCAAAATTTGCGTAAAAACGTGGCATGCTCGGCAAGGAATGAAGCTGTACTACCTTGCCTCGTTTCAACGCGTCCGCCATGGTTTGAAATAACCGCAATGTCCGGTTTCACTTCTTTAATGATGTCGAGATCTTCCGGGGTAAAAACGCCCTTGATTGCAAAAGGAACTTTTACCCGCTTTTTGATTTCCAAAAGCTGCGCCGGTGTCTTTCGCTCAAGATGCACTAATTTCCGCATGGTAACGATATTGTACGAATCGATGTCGGAGCCGCAAATTTCAGCCGTTTCTTCCGCCCATTCCAGCCGTTCAAAAAAAATCTTTTGCGGGTAAGGCTTAATAAACACGGCTGCTTTTTTTTTCAAAGCTCGCAATGCTTCAATACCGGCTTGTAATTTTTCATCGGGAGTGCCGTCACCGATGCTGAGCCGGATACCGGCAGCCGCAGCCGCGCCGAGTAACGCAAAATAAAAACTTTTTTCGTCATGCCAGCCGATATTTTCAACGGCACCGGTAATCGGAGCAAGTCGGATGAGCGGAAGCGTATCGCTGCTCGGCTGGTACCGTTTCCAATCCGCACAGTTTGCGATAAAATTTGCACTCGCAAAAGCTCCGCCCATACCGGGCATCTCACCGACGCAACCTTGTCCATCGCATACTTGACAAAAATGACAAAGGGAATGATTTTCCAAAACGTTTTCGCTCATGAAAGTGTTATTTTGCCGCTTCAATCGCTTTTTCAAACAGAGCTTCAAATCCCTTTTCGTCAGTTGCACCGATGTGTTCCGGTAAAAGCAAGTTACCTGCTTTATCAACAAAAAGGGTTGTGGGAAATGCGTCAACATCGGCAAAAACCGCATCCAGCGAAGGATGGTTCATAACAACCGGAAAATTGCATCCCGCATCGGAAAGTATTTCCTTTGCGACATCCGCATTGTCGGAGCCTTCAGAAACGTCGAGAATAAATCCGATAACTTGATAGCCCTTTGCGGTATATTTTTCGGCGATTTTTCCGAGTGCCGGCAATTCACCGCGGCACGGTCCGCACCACGTTGCCCAAATGTTCACGAGCGTTACGTCTGCATTTTGAAAAACTTCACTGCCGATTTTGTTGCCGTTGAGATCACAGCTTTTAAACTCTATCGGTGTTCCGAATTTTGTATGCGCAACCGTCTCGGCAACATCACCAGTGCCGGAAGTCGATGCCTGTTTTTTTTCTTTGGTACAGGCAAAAACTGAAACCATCAAAAATACCATGAAAAATAGTTTTACGTATTTCATATAATCCTCTTTTTTAAAGAATAAATAGCGGAATTATTCTACTAGTTTTTTTATAAAACTTCAAGAGAAAAATAAACCGACCATGCGCTTATAAAATCTATTTTTCGATGCAGTTAAAGTGACGCTGTTATTGAAGGTAACCTCTCATTAGAGTTTTTCTATGTACAAAGCAGGGTCTTTAGGGCATCGCCCTAAAGAAACACTGATTAAAGGCTTGACGCCGTTTACCGGCATACTTTGTGAATCAGAGTATATTTGTAAAAGCACAGCGTCTCTGTAAGGAAAAAGTTTTTACAGCATCATTATTGTAACAATGACTGTATACCATAAATCACCAGCAACGAAATAACAACACTGAGTATTACGTAAACAGCGGCTTGTATCGTTGCTCCGAGTTTGAGTAAATCAAATGTTTCCAATGCAAAAGACGAAAACGTTGTAAAACCGCCGCATATTCCTACTTTCAAAAAAAGAAGCAGCTCCGCATTCGGTCTTTTCATTTTAGAATAGAGGACTGCAATGATGGCAATGGCGAATGCCCCGAGGACATTAACCGCAAAAGTTTTATAAGGAAACAGCGTATTTTCTTTCATCGGAATGAGCGTTATAAGATACCGTAATACCGCTCCGATAAATCCGCCAATTCCTACAATGAGACAATGTACCATAAAAATTTTTCCTACATCGGTGCATTGTAATATGTAGAAAGAAGAATTACAAGGAGTAAACCTATTCCGACCATTGAGCGTTCATAAAAGTTTTCAGTTTTGATAAAACGCCCATTGTTACAAATAATAAAAATTACTATAATTGAACCCAAAGAAAACATTGATTAAAGGCTGGACGCCGTTTACCAGCGTTTTCATATTGTTGCTCGATGTTCAGCAAATAGTATTTTTAACATTTGCGAAATAACGATTTTAAAGATAGGCGCTGATAAGGTAGCCTTTTAAAAACTTTTAGTTTTTGAAAGACGGCCTTACTTCTCGATTAAATTAATCAGTGCCTTCTTTTGAGAAATTTTTAAAAAAGTTTCAGAAAATCGGTAAACGGCTGCTCTTGAAAAATATTGCAGATAGTTTTATAATAAGTAGAGGTTTGAATTGGCACAGCTTTCGTTTGTTAAGTTTAGAAAAGGTTCCTATATTTTAATTGAGGGCAAGGAAGATACCGAGTGCTTTTACATCATTCAAAGCGGACAAGTGCAGATTGTAAAAGAATCGGAAGTCGTCGCCGAAGAAGGCGGCAACGTTCTCAAGGCGGGCGATTTTTTGGGTGTCGTTTCCTGTATGGCTCGCCATAATCAAGTTGAAACGGCAATTGCATTAACGGATATCGTGCTGATTGCGGTTCCCTATAACCAGTTTCCGAGTCTCATTGCGCAAAACACACCGGTTGCGATGAAAATCATTTATTCTTTTTCGCGGAAAATGCGGTACCTCGATGAGGCGCTCACCCGTATCACGCTGAAAAAAAACGTTTCTCCCGGTTTGGAACATCTTTTTACTATCGGTGAATATTATATGAGGATGGGAAAATTTCCGCTTGCCGTGTATGCCTACTACCATTATTTGAAAGCGATGCCGAACGGCAAAAACATACAAAACGCAAAAGACAACTTAATTGCCATTCAAAATATGAATGTGCGGATTTCAAGCGAAATGATCGGTGCTAATAACGAATCGTCAACGCGCGTCTACAAAGGGGAAGCGATGGTATTTTGCGAATGTCAGAGCGGATCCGAGCTGTATATTATTCAAAAGGGACAGGTTAAAATTACCAAAATTGTTGATGACAACGAAGTGCTTCTTGCCGTGTTGAAAGAAGGCGATATGTTCGGCGAAATGGCGCTGCTTGAAAATAAACCCCGTTCGGCGAGTGCCAGTCTTACCGAAGAAGGCGGTAAACTGCTGGCGGTCAACTACAATAACTTTAAATATCTTGTTTCGACACAGCCGCAGCTTATTGCAAGCTTAACGACCACCTTTGCCGAACGGATTTGGTCAATGTATCGCCAGCTTGATAATACACAGATTATTGAACCGCTTGAAAAAATGTACGATATGCTTGCTCTGCAGTTTGAAAAAACCCGCATTAAGCCGATGCCCATGCTGCCGTATTCGTTTAATTTCGGTCCGATTGAACTTGCGAATATGTGCGGTATTCCGAAAAGTAAAATGTCATCGGCAGTCGCCGACTTTTTGCAGGAGCCGATTATTCGTTGTGAAAACTCAAAAATTACCGTAACGGATCAGCTGGAACTTGAAAAAAAAGCGGCATATTTCAAACGAATGCAAAAAATCGAAGCAAAACGGCGTGAAATTCGCGCAAAAAGCGGCAGTTATTGGTAAACCGGCGTGAACGCGAGTATTTGAGCGAGGAGTTTTTTATATACTTATGAAAAAACGATATATATTCTGGGCAATATTTTTTATCGGTTCACTTGCCGCTTCGGGGCAGGGAACGGTCGAATCAAGTCCGTATGATGCGTCTGAAATCGTTGATACGACGGAGGCACATTCAGCGAACGCGGAAAAAACGCAATTTGCCGAGTTACCGGCAAGCTACCGCGGTATTTCGTTGGGTATGAGCTTGGAAACCGTCAAAGATGCGTTAAAAACCGATAAAATTTTCGGCTACCGCGGTGAGCGGGATTTTTCACTGCTCGCCGCCCCGAACCGAAGTTCAATTGAAACGCAAGGCTCCGCTTTTATTGAGCGAGCGTGGTTTCAATTCAATGAAGAAAGTTTATATACGATAACGCTGAAATTGAACACGGACAAAGTTGATCATTATTCCCTGTATAAGCATTTTTGCGAAAAGTACGGTGAGCCGCTTGACATAAATCCGCATCGCGCAATTTGGGAAAATGAAACCGTCCGCATTACGATTGAAAAGCCGCTTACGGTAAAATATCTCGACTTGCAGGTGTTTAATTCAATGCTTGAAGCAAGTCAAACGGAAACGGCAAAATCGGAGTTAAATCGTGAAGCTTTTATTAACGAATTTTAAAAAAAGAAACTTTGCGGACTGTCTGTTTTTTATTGTTTTTTTGAGCATGCCGTTATTTTCCTGTACGGGAAAACTTCCAACAAAAGAGTATACGATTACGAAAACGGACGGCGAAGTGGTTTCGATTACGTTGGAAATCGCCCAAACGGACAAAGAACGGGCGCGTGGGTTTATGGAACGCAAGCATATCCCCGACGGAACCGGCATGTTGTTTGTGTTTGAAAAAGAACAGCAATTACGCTTTTGGATGAAAAATACGCCCCGTCCTCTTTCGATTGCATATATCGATAAAGCGGGCATTATCAAAGAAATACACGATTTGACGCCTTTCAGTTTGGAAACCGTTGCAAGCTCTTTTTCCTGCATGTACGCGCTGGAAGTGCCGCAGGGCTGGTTTACCCGCGTCGAAATTACAGTTGGTGCGGCACTCGTACTGCCGGCACCGAAAAAGTAAACTGATTTCCTACCCCAATGCCGCAATTTTTTGTTTTAAATCTTTAACGCGGGCTGACTTTTCCAACTTGTACAACTTTTTATAGCTTGCTTCCGCCTCCGCTTTTTTGTTAAATTGAGTTTGGATAATCGTCAAATCAAAAAGAAGGTCAGCATTGTCAGGGTATATCGTGAGCGCTTCATCAACGGTCGCTTTTGCCCGAAGATAATTTCCTTTCAGCGTTGCAAGCCGTGCAATCAAACGGTATACTTCAAGCGTCCCCTGCATTTCAAGGGCTTTTACCAACAGCGTATCGGCTTCATTTAAAAAGCCCAACTCCATTGAATTTTGCGCATGATTAACCAAAAAGTCGTAATTTTCCGGCACGAGTTTTTCCGCTTCTTTGTACCAGGTGTCGGCACTTTCAAAATCGCTGTCGTTGTAAAACGCATTTGCTAAAGCATGGAATGCATCACCGCGATTCCGCTCAACCGCCACGTCAACCGTGTCCGCGTTCAAATCAAAAAGCGGTAACACGTCAGCAAGTTTTCCCTGTCGGCGTTTTATCTCCACGTAGTTAGCCAACAGTGAAAGTTCATCCGGCAAAATCTTTCGCGCCGTTTCGATGCTTTCCATTGCGTCATCGAAATGTTCCGTTTTTAAAGCCGCCAAGGCTTTGAGATTATGGCTCCACGCATTCTGCGGATCGATGGCGAGCGATTTTTCCAAACTTTTGCTGCAATCTTCGCCGGCGTAAAACTCCGCTTCGGCAAGCCGGAAAAGATACAGCGCCGATTTTCCGTCCAAGCGAACCGCTTTTTTTAAGCAGCTCAAATATTTTGCGCTATCGGTATCTTTTACCAACAAAGCATATAAATACCAGTTGCTCGCATCCTTTGTTTTTCGGGTTTCACACAAGGTCTCGAAATAAGGCAAGGCTTCCGCAAAGTTTTCAATACCGAAATAAAACTTGCCCAAAAGAGATAAAACCTGCTCGTCATCTTTTTTGAGGTTCTCCAATGTATCAGCCACTTGCGCGAGATCGGTATAATTTTCGCGTTTTAAAAAAGCGTAACCCGCTTTCAAAAGGAGCGGATAAGCTTTTTCCGTATCGAGGAGCTGCTCATATTCGGAAGCGGCATTTAACGCGAATAAGCCTTCATTTTCCTGCAAAGCAAATGCTTTTTCATAATACGCAGCCGCTTTTTCGTGTTCGCCGCTCCAGCTAAAATAATGCCCTGCAAAATTTTCCAATATCGCTGACGACGCAAACAAAGCTTCCTTTTTTGTTTCGGTATTTTCTAAAAATTTTCCCAGTTTTTCAAACTGTTCGCTGTAATAATATAAACCGCCCAGTTCTTCAAGCGCCTGCACATTTTTCGGAGCGTTTGCAACCGCTTGCTTAAATGCCCGCTCCGCGTCATCGAATTTTCCGTGCGAAAAGAAAATCCGCCCTGCCGTGATTGCATCTTCAGGAGCAAGTGGCTGCACGGTTTCGGCTTTGTTGATTTCCGCGCTCGCAAGGTCAGCCTTTCCCATCGCATAAAACGTTTTCGCAAGATTGATGTGTGCCGCATAATCGGTGTCGGCTTTTTGAACCGCGAGCGTATCCAAATTTTCCACCGCGGTGCTTTCCGAGTTCAGCGCAAAGTTTTTAATCCGGCAAGTACATTGCGAAAAACTTTCCCAGTTTTGAACGGCAACCGCAATTTTTCCGGCAGACTGCACGACATCATTCGAGACGGTTGCTACCCAATTATCATCAACTAAAATATGAAACGAAGTTCCGACAGCAATTAATTTCACCTGCATGGTATTTGTTTCAAAAAGCGATGAAATATGCACCGGTTTGGTCCAACCCAACACGGTAAAAGGCGATCCGTTAATCATCACGTCCATGCGTACCCAGCCTTGATCCGAAACGACCAGCACATAAAAAACGCCCACATTCAAATAGCGAAACAAAACTCCGGCGGCGCAAGTACCTGCTTTGTCGGTTTTTAGCTTCACGCCGGCTTCATCGAAGTCAACCGTAAAATCAAGTGCAAAATCATCGTAGCGGAACTGTTTGTTCACCGTCCATGCGTATACATTTTTCCGCTTCGCCGTTAATTCCAAACACTGTGCATCGCGATTGATGCTCGTGATGTAGTCATCCGTTTCTTCGGCTTCAAAACGGACATCTTTGGTAAAATCCAAAACCCAGTTTTCTCTTTTTATTTCTTCAAAATCAACCTGATGAGTCGGCTTTTCTTTTTTTTTGAATAACTTATCTTTGAAATAATCAATGTATAAATCTAACTTGCCCATTTACCGTATTTTACTCACATTTTAGATATTATTCAATGCGTCGAGGGAAGTTACTGCTTGCTACACAGATTTATTTTGCCCGTTCGTAAAAAATAATCGCGGCAGCGTTGGAAACATTTAAGCTGTCGACCTTACCGGAAGTCGGTATCGTGATAATGCAGTCCATTTTGTTTTTGATGCTTTCGGCGATGCCTTTGCCTTCGCTGCCTAAAACAATGCAGCTGCGCTCGGCAAACGAAACGGTCGGCAGCGGTTCACCGGCAAGGTCGGCTCCATAACACCAAAAACCTTCCGCTTTTAAAGTTTCAACGGCGCGATTGAGATTTTTTACTTCAATAAGCGGCACAAATTGATTGGCACCGCTACTTATTTTTGCAATCGTTGCATAATCGCCCGCACTTTTATGCTCACTGACAATCACGGCATCCACGGAGAATTGATCGGCACTGCGCAAAATCGCACCGACGTTGTGCGGGTCAATAATGTTGCTTAAAAGAGCAATCGTGATTCGTTTTTTTTGATGTGTTTCCGCCAAAAAGGTTTCAAGCGAACGGCGGTTTTCTTTTTGCGTATACACTAAAACCAGCCCGCGGTGATTTTGCAAAAGCGGCGGTAAATCTTTTACCAACATATCGAGCTTTTGTTTTTCCGCTTGCTTTGTTGTTAAATTTTTAGACTCGGCAAGCTGGAGTATTTTTTTCACCCGCGGTCCGGGATTTGCATAAAAAAGGGTAAAATCCGCCGCCGGTGTCGCATCCGCCGTATTTTTTGCGGCTTCTTCAACGGCATGGAAGCCGGTTAATATTATCTGCATAGCGTTTCGTGAGTTTTCGTTTAAGTACCGATTATGCATTTTCAAGGGCATAACGGTTGATTGCGCTCGCCATATTATCCAAGCTCACCTGTTCCATAACCCCGCCCATTTCAAACGCCACTTTTGGCATCCCGTACACGACGCTTGAAGCTTCATCCTGCCCGAGTGTTCTCGAGCCCTGCCGATACAATTCCAAAGTCGCTTTTGCGCCGTCTTTTCCCATGCCGGTCATAATCACACCGAGGGCGCGGTTTTGGTAGTTTGCCGCGATGGAATTAAACAGCACATCCACACTGGGGCGGTGTCCGTTTTCAGGCGGCGTTTCCGTGATGCGAACAACGCTTGCAAGCGAACGTTTTTCCACAATCATGTGTTTTCCGCCCGGTGCGATGAGAATGCGTCCCGCTTTTATAAGATCGCCATCGCTTGCTTCTTTTACTTCAAGCGGACAGATTTTATTTAAGCTGTTTGCAAATTCGTAGGTGAAGCCTGCCGGCATGTGTTGTACGACCAAAATCGGTTGGCGAATATCGCCGGAAAGTTCCGCAAACACTTGACGCAACGCATTTGGTCCGCCGGTTGAAATTCCGATGCCAATTACTTCAATATTACCCGGCTGTAAAAGCGGCGTCACGGGTTCGGGCTTTTTGGGCGGCTGCGACGAAAAAAGAGACGCGGTCGATCGATAAATACTTTCCGTGTCAATGCGATACTGCTGTGCAAGATTTCCCGGCACTTTGTTCGCTTCGCCTGTCGATTTTTTCCGTTTGTAACGACCGCCGTACGCAAAAAGCCGTCCGGTTAATTCTTCGGCGACTGTTTTAATATTTGAAGCATCGGAACCGGTCGGCTTCGTAATAAAGTCACTCGCTCCCGCTTCCAAACATTGCATGGTAACGTGTGCGCCTTGGGTTGCAATACTGGACAGCACAATAACCGGAATATCAATACCCAGTTTTTTCCGTTCCTGTAAAAATTCCAAGCCGCCCATTTCAGGCATTTCCAAATCAAGCACAATGACATCAGGGGCGGCGCGCTCCAATTTTTGCAGCGCAAATTTACCGTTCATCGCTTTATCGGCAATAACCAATCCCGGTGTATTTTCAATAATACGACCGATAAGACTGCGCATCAATGCGGAGTCATCAACTATTAACACAGAAATTTTGTCGTCCATACTATACCTTCGTTTTTAAAAACGCGTCGAACCATATCCAATGAAAACGCTGTTTTTCAAAAGTAATGCCTCACAGAAATTTATTGGAAATAGTATATCGTTTTTTGCGACGACTTTCAAGTCCTTTGTGATAGACACCATGTCAGGAGCATGAAGAATTTATTTTACTTTATAGTATGCAAAAATGTTGTTTTTCGAAGGTGTTTTGATTATAGTACTCACTCAAGCATCTGTGCGGGGTTGAAACTGAATACCAAGCGACGAGTTTTTAGGGAACACTTTTTGCCGTGAATGGAATCTACCCGCTTGATAATTGCCAATGCCCACTTATGTATTATATTTTGATTCATAACCGCAACCTTATTGACTGTTGTATTTGCATCTTCACGGAATGTTACATCCAGGTGCCAGTGCATCGATTTAATTGACCAATGTGAGCGAACCGATTTCGCAAAACTTTTACATCAAGCGGCAAAGAACTTATAAAGTACCTTTTTTTAATACTCGAAACGATAAATGACTATCTGTGTGAAAAAATCAAGGCAAAAACTTTTGTTGACGTTTCAAAAAGAATCATTTCGTTGTCACAAAATTATTCTCGCAAAAATGAAAAGCCGGATTTTAACTTAATGCTTTCACAGAACTATGAGATAGTGCAAGCATATTTTTTTGAAACTCCGCTTTCGATTGTTTTTTCAATTATTGAAATTATATGTATTTTAATTGCAGTGTGTTTTTCGTTTTTGCTGTTCGGTTTATTATTTTTGATAGCGGTTCCACTTGGTGTTTTTATTTCTACCATAGGTCAAAATAAAATTAATAACTTAAGCGATGAAAATAGTGAACACAACAACAGACTGAAAAATTTGAGCGCAGAAAAAATAAAAATTGCCGATGAAGAATTTTTTTCAAATAAAAAACAAATTGATCAAAAACTTGTTGAACTGTTTGGATTAAACTTTTATAAAAATAAATTACGATTAGAGAAAAAAATTGCAATCGTAAATAATCTTGCAGTGTACGGCTTTCTTAATTTTTTAATAAATGCCGTTCTGGTGCTCTTTTGCGTTTTGATATTTATAGGCAAGATAAGTTTTGGTACTCTTAGTGCAATTCATTTATATGTTTCACAATTTTGGTCACCGATAGAACGACTGGTACAAATAAGACGAAACTATATGCAGGATAGACCTTTTATAAATGACTTTATTGCTATACTTGAAATAAAAAATCAGGAAGTGATAAATGAAAAAATTACCTCGATGAAACTTGAAAATTATTCCGGATTTGATAAAGACAACAATGAATTAAATAAAAAACTTTCATTCGACTTTATTCCCGGCAGTATCTATTTAATTACCGGTGAAAATGGCGTCGGTAAAAGTACACTTTTAAAATCAATTATGGGTTTTAGTAAGCGCTATCTTGGTAAAATTTTTCTTAACGGTAAAGAAAACAATGTTGGAACTTCATATTCGGATATAGCATATATTTCTGCCGAATCCTCTATTTCATCTGATGGTTCACTTAAAGAATATGCAAATCTTTCAAGCGGACAAACGCGTAAAGTACTTATGCAACATTTACTGACTGCAGCTGAGAAAAATTTACTTATCATTGATGAGCCTACAAATTATTTAGATAACGTCTCGAAAGATTTTGTACTTGACATGATTTTGCAAACCTTGCATAGTGAAAAAATAATTTTAGTAACCACAAATGATCCGTATGTCATAAATTATTTTTCAAATGCAATCAATGTTCATCTTCACAAGTTATAGATGTAATATTATTTTTGTGTCCAATTACTATTAATCTTTCTATTGAAATATTTCTATCTTTCGTGTAAACTAATTGCATTTAGATTCCATCTATTTAAATTGGAGTACATATATGTCAACATTTAAAAATAAAACACTGTTGATTACCGGTGGAACAGGTTCGTTCGGTCATGCTGTTCTTAAAAGATTTTTGAACTCAGATATCGGCGAGATTCGGATTTTTAGTCGCGATGAAAAAAAACAAGACGATATGCGTCATGAACTGCAAAACGATAAAGTAAAGTTTTATATCGGCGATGTTCGCGATTCTGCTTCAGTCGATAATGTTATGAGCGGCGTCGACTTTGTTTTTTCGGCGGCGGCTTTAAAGCAAGTTCCTTCCTGTGAGTTTTTTCCGATGCAAGCGGTGTACACAAATATTATCGGTACAAACAATGTCTTGGAATCAGCAATTGCACATAAGGTAAAAAATGTCGTGGTGCTTAGTACCGACAAAGCCTGCTATCCGATTAACGCAATGGGAATGAGTAAAGCGCTGATGGAAAAAGTTGCAATCGCAAAAGGGCGCGCGCTTGGCAAAAACGCCGCAACGACAATTTGTTGTACCCGCTACGGAAATGTTATTGCTAGTCGCGGCTCAGTTATTCCATTATGGGTAGAACAAATTAAATCCGGAAAAGATATAACGATAACCGATCCTACAATGACTCGTTTTATGATGACGCTTGATAATGCGGTTGACTTAGTGCTGTATGCTTTTACGAA
The DNA here is from genome assembly GCA_937923945.1 of uncultured Treponema sp. Classification (GTDB taxonomy): domain Bacteria; phylum Spirochaetota; class Spirochaetia; order Treponematales; family Treponemataceae; genus Treponema_B. The sequence continues at coordinate 21,204 of CALDWC010000110.1, read as the reverse complement.
CGGTGAAAACGGCGAGCTCTTTGTGCAAAAAGCGCCTGCCGCAAACTTGGAAGTTTTGGCGCAAGCGTTAAAGAGTTTATATCACTCGAAGGCTTCGGTTAAAATAATCGGAACGCGGCACGGCGAAAAACTTTATGAATCGCTTGGTTCCCGTGAAGAAATGGCAAAGCGTTTATCAGCTATTTTTTTACGATTTCAAGGGATACAGATTCTTATTTTCTTTCTAAAAAATATGCATAAAATTAAAGAGGTCGTTTAGAAAATGAAAAAAGTTTTATTTATTGTATATGCAATGAGCGGTGGTGTGGGACGTGTTGTAACAATGTTAGTGAATGCACTCGCATGCCATTTTGATATTTCAGTTTTGGAAATATACCATTATAGCGATTCTCGGTATAGTTTTAATAAAAAGATAAAATTTTTAGGTTCACTGATTGATGAAAAAAAAGATTCTCGTGAAATAGCTGCATATAAAAAATACTGTATTGAACAGCATTCGAAGCTTTTACGTGCTGCTTACGAATTAAATGGGTATGATGCAATCGTTGCATGTGATTATATGATTCCTTCATATTTATTGAAAGCATTTCCGGATGTGCCTTGCGTCGATTGGGTACATACGACGTTACAGCGGCTTGCGGGGAAAGATAACAAAATAATTTTTAATGCTCAAAAAAATATTTGGGAAACATGTGAAAAAATAATGCTTATTTCAAAAGCGGAATACCGTATCATGCAAAAAATTATGCCGTGCTATTTAAATAAGACAAATATTGTGTATAATCCTTTTGATGCAGATGAGGTAAGGCGAAAAGCAACAGCCCCTTGTGATTTTCAATTTTGTAATTATGATTTTCCTTTTGCTTGTTGTATTGGGCGATTCGATAAAAATAAAAATTTTGAACTTGCCGTGCGGGCGATAAAACAGTTACAGAATGAAAAAATTACTTTCGGACTTATTCTTATTGGTTCAGGTGATGAAGAGAAAAATTTACGGGCACTGGTAAAACAATTACAGGTACACGACCGTGTGTTTTTTTTAGGACAAAAACAAAATCCTTATCCGTATTTGGCACAATGTTTATGTTTGTGTTCCACTTCATTTCAAGAGTGTTTTCCGACTGTTGTTTGTGAAGCGATGGCGCTTGGAATACCGTTTATCACAACGCCTGTTTCAGGTGCAAGCGAAGAATTGGCTTCGGATGAAACCTGCGGTCTTGTTACCCTGTACAACGATGCCGCTTCTTATGCAGATAAAATAAAAATGCTTTTGAATGATAAAAATCGCTATGCAAACATGTCGGAAAATTGTGTGGAACAGATAAAAAAATTTACAACGGAAAAAGCCGTGAGAGAATGGTTTGAGCTGCTTAATGGGCGACCGTCAAAAAAGAGTAAGTATAAGCTGTGCGATAAAAATACTGCACTGCAAAAAATAAAACGGATGTATGTTTTTTCCTATCGATGGCAAGAAACACGCATGCTATGTCGACTGTATTTAAATAATTATTTTAATCATAAATCGGTAAAGAATTTTTTGAGATTCGCATATTATACCTTACGCAGTTTTAGCTTATGTATGTGCAGACTGCCGCTTCGGCTGCAAAGTGTACATGCGGTATCGTCGGCTTTTACGGAGTTGTATTGATGTCATATACATTTTCTATTTTAGTTCCCGTTTATAATCGAGCTGATTATATTGACAAAACAGTAAGCAGTGTTCTTGATCAAACATATAAAAACTTTGAAATAATTTGTGTGAACGATGGATCAACCGATAATAGTTTAGTGTTGCTGGAACAATATGCCTGCAAAGACCCAAGAATAAAAGTAATCAATCACTCAAAAAATTTAGGATTATACCTTGCACGTAAAACCGGAGTGGTACAGGCGTCAGGTGATTATATTCTTTTTTTAGATTGTGACGATACACTTTTGCCGAATGCACTTGAAATTTTGGAAAATACACTTTCTTGTGATGCTGTCGATGTTCTAGGTTTTGCGTATCGGAGCGGTTCAAAGATTTCACAACCGCCTTCTATAGATAACTATCGTTTTGAAAAAATGATCTATTCACCGACTTTGTGGAATAAAGTCTACCGTGCGGAAGTATTAAAAGTAGCTTTTTCCAGCATGACAGAGTTTTATGCGGTGATGGGTGAAGATTGTTATCAAACACTGGTAATTGCATATTTTGCAAAAACATATAACTGCATGCCTAATGTACTTTACCTTTATAATGATCAAAGCGGTGTTTCAAATCAAACGAAAACAATACAAGCATTGGAAAAAGATTTGATTTCTATAAAAAATGTAGTTGATAATTTTGATATTTTTGTTCACAATAAAAATCTGAAGAAAGAATATGTACAAAAACTGGAATCACATTTTTGTACTTATATGTACTACTCTCAAGTTTTGCCGAAGGTAAATCGCCGTGAATGGAAACAATGCTTTTCTCTTTTACCTCAGTATTTTAGTGAGGAGGCGCTTGCTCCCTATAAAAAAAGAATTGCCGCTCCTTTATTTTTTATTGTCTTGGATTATAGAATAAGACAGTCGTTTGTTTTTATAAAAAGTTTATTTCCCCGTAGTTTCAAAGATAAAATAAAAAAGCTGCTGCGAAAAGACTATTATTAATGGGAATATTTAAAAACTGATGTTTTTAGTGTTTCCGCAATAGTCTAAATATTGCTTAAAATATTCCCATTGACAACGATATTTTAAACTGCTATACTGATACCACTTGTTTTGGAGGTGATATATGAAACAAGCTATAAAAATTTTAGCATTGTCGGTAATGGCGGCAGTGCTGTTTTCTTGCGGTGGAAGCGAGAAAACAAAAGATGTGCGCAGTCAGACTTTAGTCGTTGCTATGTCAAGCGATGCCATCAGCTTTGACCCGATTGCTCAAAACGACTCGTATTCATCGAATGCTATGGGACAGATGTATGAAGGCTTGGTTGCTTTGGATGAAAACAATAATGTTATCAAGCAGTTGGCGGAAGATTATGAAGTAAGTGATGACGGTTTGACGTATACATTCCGCATACTGAAGGGCGTAAAGTTCCATAACGGCGAGGAAGTAAAAGCCGATGATGTCGTTTTCAGCTTTAAGCGTGCGGTTGTCGCTCCTGCAGTCGCTCATATTTATTCGGCGATTGATGCGGATACCATTAAAGCACTCGATGAGTATACGATTACGTTTAATATGAAAACTCCGTATGCCGGTATTTTAACCGCGTTGGCTCACCCTGCGGCTTTTATCTGCAATAAAACAGCGGTCGAAGCTGCCGGCGAAAACTACGGGCGAAATCCTATCGGTTCTGGTCCGTATAAGTTTGTCAGCCATACAAAGTCAAATGCTATCAAGATGGAACGCTATGAAGATTTCCACGGTACAAAACCCTATTATAAGTATTTGGAACTGCGGATTATTCCCGAACCCGGTAACCGGATTATCGAGTTGGAATCGGGCGGAGCGGATATTGTGTTTGATGTTTCACCGAACGACTTAAATCGCTTTGAAGGCAATGATCAAATTAAGCTTTTAAAAGTGCACGATTTCCAAACGCAGTACTTGGGTATGAACTGTTCGAAGGCTCCTTTGAATGATGTGCGAGTTCGTCAGGCGGTTGCATGCGGTATTGATACCGATAAAATTATCAAAGCGGTTTGGAAGGGACTCGGCGGTACGGCAACGGCTCCATATGCACCGTCAATTAAGTATTCAATCGCAAATGAAAAAAAACCGATTCCGCGTGACGTTGAAAAAGCGAAAAAATTATTGGCGGAAGCGGGATATGCCGACGGCTTGAAATTGCGCCTTTCTACGAACGAACGGCAGGAACGAATTGATATGGCGACCATTATGAAAGAGCAGTTGAAAGAAGTCGGAATTGATCTTTCGATTGAAGTTATGGAATGGAGTCAATATATCGCAATGCTGGAAAAAGGTGAGCACGAGCTTTTTGAAATCGGCTGGTCATCCGATACACCGGATCCCGATATGGTTGTTTATCCTTGTTTCTATTCAGCTTCTGCAGGACCCGGCGGTAACTATGTCTTCTTAAAAGATGAAAAGTTGGATAAGATGATTGAATCCGGTAGAGCGATTCCTGATGGACCGGCACGTGAAAAACTGTACAAAGATATGCAGCAGTATATCCTTGACCTTTGTCCTGCCGTATTCCAGTATAACGGTGAAACAGCTGCAGGCATGCAGGCAAACCTTACCGGCTTGTCGCTTTCTCAAACGGGACACCATTTCTTGGGAAATGTGCATCCGGTAGAATAAATTTTATATGATGCCGGTTTTTTATTTTCAAGTTGGTAAAATCGGTGTTTGACATTGGATTGCCTTTTATTGACAATCCAATGTTGTTATCTGACTTAAAGCGGCATTGATTCAATTCAATTGAGAATTAATCAATGCCTATCTTTCATCAGCGTTTCTTTAGGGAGAGTTTATGATAAAATATATAATCAGGCGTATTTTACTTTTGATTCCCGTTATGCTCGGCGTTTCTCTCATTGTATTCTCGCTTCTTTATTTTTCACCCGGCGATCCGGTACGAAACAAACTCGGCACCAATGCTTCGCCGGAACAAGTTGAAGCACTGCGCGAAGAAATGGGACTGAATGATCCGTTTGTGGTGCAATTTGGGCGGTATCTCGGCAATTTGATTTTTCACGGGAGCCTCGGTGTTTCATATATCACCAACAGTCCCGTTGTTACGGAAATAGCAGCCCGCGTTGGAGCGACGGTACGTTTAGCCTTTGCAGCAACGCTTGTTGCAATTTTATTGGGTATTCCGCTCGGTATTATTTCCGCGATAAAGCAGTATTCCATTTTTGATAATATAACGATGATTTTTGCCTTGATCGGACTTTCTATGCCGGTGTTTTGGCTCGGACTTTTGCTCATTTTGCTCTTTTCGGTGCGATTGGGCTGGTTTCCCTCGTCGGGTTTTTCCACCGCAAAACACGTTGTCCTTCCGGCACTCGCGCTCGGAGCTCAGTCGGTTGCGGTTTTAACCCGTATGACCCGTTCCAGCATGCTTGAAACGATACGCCAAGATTATATCCGAACGGCGCGGGCAAAAGGACAAAAACATCGGGTCGTTATTCGAAAGCACGCACTCGGTAACTCGCTCATACCGATTATCACGATTGTCGGTATTCAGTTCGGGCAATTGATGGGCGGAGCTTTGATGACTGAAGTTATTTTTTCAATACCGGGCATCGGTCGGCTTATGATTGATTCGATTAAGCTTCGCGATACGCCGGTAGTGTTAGGCTGTGTACTTTTTGTCGCCGTTACCTTTGCATTGGTAAACTTGCTCGTTGATATTTTGTACACCTATGTTGACCCGCGTATAAAAACGCAATATACATAACCGTGAAGGAGTACTAGTATGAAACACAAAAAAGAAACAACACGAGGCGTTATCGGTGTATTTAACCGCATGAAGCGAAGTCCGCTTGCTATGATCGGTTTGGTGATATTGGTTATTTTAGTTATTGTTGCCGTCTTTGCCGATGTTATTGCCCCCTACGGATATGATACCGTCGACTTGGAAAATCAGTTTGCAGCTCCGAGTGCTCAGCATCCGTTTGGTCAGGACGAATTCGGACGGGATATTTTAAGCCGCGTTATTTACGGTTCACGGATTTCGCTGAAAGTAGGTTTTATTTCGGTCGGTATTGCATTGGTTATCGGCTGTACGATTGGCGCGGTAACCGGTTATTTCGGTAATAAAGTTGACACTATTTTAATGCGCCTTATTGACGTGATTCAGGCGCTTCCCGATACCCTTTTGGCAATTGCAATTGTTGCCGCCTTAGGTACGGGACTGGGAAATCTGATGATTGCCGTCGGAATTGCCGCCATACCGAGCTATGCAAAAATCGTGCGTTCGGCGGTTTTGTCCATTGTCGATATGGAATATGTCGAAGCGGCACGGGCGGGCGGTTCATCCGATTTTAGAATTATCTTTAAGCATATTTTGCCGAACTGCCTTGCGCCGATTATTGTGCAGGCAACGCTCGGAGTTGCGTATGCGATTTTGAATGCCGCCGGTTTGAGTTTTATTGGTTTAGGTCTTGAACCGCCGACGCCCGAATGGGGCGCGATGCTTTCAGGCGGACGCGCTTATATCCGAAGCTATCCGCATTTAACGATTTTCCCCGGACTTGCGATTGTTATCACGATTTTTGCACTCAATGTTCTTGGAGACGGTTTGCGTGATGCGCTTGATCCCAAATTAAAACGATAAGGATGTACTATGGACGAATTACTAAAAATTGAAGATTTGAGCATATCCTATATAACACATGAAGGCGAAACTAAGGCTGTCAATAACCTTGACCTAAAAGTAGGAAGAGGTGAAACACTCGGTTTTGTCGGAGAAACCGGAGCCGGTAAAACGACCACGGCACTCGGCATTATGCGCTTAGTACCCGATCCGCCCGGAAAAATTACCGGCGGAAAGATCTTTTTTGCAGGCGAAAATATTTTGGAAAAGAGCGAAAAAGAAATGGAATCAATCCGCGGAAACAAAATTTCAATGATTTTCCAAGATCCGATGACCAGCTTAAACCCGGTTATGACCGTCGGTGACCAAATCAAAGAAGTCTTGGAATTGCACCAGAACCTAAAAAAAGAAGATCTTAATGAAAAGGTTGCCGAAATGCTTGAAGTAGTCGGTATAAAACGGGAACGCGTCAAAGATTATCCGCACCAATTTTCAGGCGGTATGAAGCAGCGGGTTGTTATTGCAATGGCTCTCGCCTGTAACCCCGAACTCATTATTGCAGATGAACCGACAACCGCTCTTGATGTTACCATTCAAGCACAAGTTTTGGAACTGATGATTGACTTAAAAAAGAAGTACAACACCTCGATGATTATGATCACACATGATTTAGGAATTGTTGCCGAAATATGCGATAATGTCGCGATTATGTATGCGGGCTCGGTTGTTGAATACGGCTCAGTAAAAGAAATTTACACCAATCCGAAACATCCGTACACCATCGGTTTATTTAACTCGATACCGAAGCTGGACGACGATGAAGAAAAGCTCCATGTTATTAAAGGAATGCCGCCGAATCCGGTTGATCTGCCTTCAGGCTGCCGATTTCATCCTCGTTGTGATTTTGCAACGGCTCGATGCGCAAAAGAGGCGCCTTCCATGTACGATTTAGGAGAAGGACACTGCACGGCGTGTTTCTTGTTTGACGGAAAAACCGCCGAAAGTGAAAAGGAGCAAACAAATGAGTGATGCGATTCTTGAAGTAAAAAACTTAAAAAAGTACTTTAAAACGAAAAAAGGTTTGTTGCATGCGGTTGATGATGTCAGCTTTAAAATCAATAAAGGCGAGACGCTCGGTTTGGTCGGAGAATCAGGCTGCGGTAAATCAACGGCGGGGCGGGCAATTTTGCGCTTGCACGAACCGACTTCAGGTGAAGTTCTTTTCCAAGGTGAAAATATTCTCAACTATAAAAAGCGAGCGGAAAAAGCAAAAATGCGGAGCGAAATGCAGATTGTATTTCAGGACCCGTACTCATCGCTCAATCCGCGGCTCAGTACGTTTGAGCTGATTGCCGACTACCTTTATGTGAGTAAAGAGTATAAAACCAAGGCGGAAATCGCTGCACGCGTCCGGGAAGTTATGGAAATTGTCGGTTTGGAAAAACGGCTTGAAGATTCGTACCCGCACGAGCTGGACGGAGGTCGCCGGCAGCGTATTGGTATTGCGCGGGCATTGGCGTTAAACCCGAAGTTCATCGTCATGGACGAACCGGTTTCCGCCCTCGATGTGAGTATTCAGGCGCAAATCCTCAACTTGCTTTCGGATTTACAAAAGCAGCTGGGTTTGACCTACCTTTTTATCTCGCATAACTTGAGCGTTGTCAAGCACATCAGTGATAACATTGCGGTTATGTACCTCGGACACTTAGTCGAATTTACCGATTATAAAACAATTTTCAAAAATCCGTTGCACCCGTATACGCAAGCCCTTCTTTCGGCGATTCCGATTCCGAAGTACGGATTGAAGCGGGAACGAATTATTCTGCCCGGCGATGTGCCGAGTCCGATAAATCCGCCGCCCGGCTGCGTGTTTTACGGACGCTGCTCAAAACGCACGGACGCCTGCAAAGAAGCAATGCCGGAACTGAAGCCGCGCGAAGATGGACATCTCGTCGCCTGTCATATCGTGTAAGGAGCTCGTTAGCAACTTTACGCGGGTTCGGTTAACTATCGGTTAAATGTATGGAACTTACTGATGTTATTATTTCCACGCGGCTTTCTTTAAAGCGGAATTTAGCAAACTATAATTTTGCGATTTCGCTTTCTGAAAAGAAAGCGGTGGAGATTTATCTTTATGTAAAAAATGCAATAGAAAAAATTCATTTTGCGCTCGGTGGTGATTTTATTTTTGAAGTACACCAATTAGCAAAACTTGATTTTTTGGAATTAAAAAAATTGCAAGCGGAAGGAATTATTGCCCCAAATTTGCCGATGCACGAAGGACGGGGAATTGCGCGCTGCAAAAAATGCTATATTCTCATCAACGTTGACGATCACATCACTATCGGCACCGTTACCGGTATTTATAGCCTTGAAGAAAACTTGAATATTCTCTATGCCGTTGAATCTGCATTGGGGCAGCAAGTACCGTATGCGTTTGATGAACGGTTCGGATTTTTAACCTCGTCGATCAATTACTTCGGTTCGGGATTTGCCGTTACGTTTTTATCAAGTTTTTATTTTTTGGTACACGGTGAAAAGTATATAAAAAAACTTGCTGAAAATTTTGGAAATCTTTTTACGTTAGTAACGGTTGATATGGGACTTGAAAATGAAAAATCTAAATTTTTGTTCCACGTGATAACTTTGCACGCACATTGCGAAACACCGGAAAAACAGCTGCGTGAAATTTTTTCACTTTTAGATAGAATTGTTAAAATTGAAACAAATGACAGAAAACGTTTTTTGGAACAAAAATATGATGAAGCCTATGATTTTGTTTTACGGGCGTTTTTGATTGCAAAGCACAGTATTATTGTCCCGGAATATGAATTATATGATTTACTGGCGGCATTACGGTTTGGCGTATATGCAAAAATAATAACGGATATACGGCTTGAAATTATTGATGAACTTGTGGTACAGTTACGTACCCCTTTTTTAGTGGAACAAATTTTAGAAGAAGCGAAAATTTCTATGCAGGATATTACTATAAAAATGGTTGATAAAAAAAGAGCGGAGATTTTAAATGCAGCATTGCTCCCTGCGAAAATTGGAGGATATACAAAATGATGCAAAATTACACCAAAAATTTGGCGCGGCTTTTACGGGTCGGAGCTACCGCACAGGCGAATCGGAGTAAGTCGGCGGCGATTGAACCGGAGCATGTGCTTCTCGCAATATTGGAAAAAAACGTCGGGACGGCGTTTGCGGTCATTTCAAAACTTGATATTGATGTAACGGCGCTGCAAGTCAAACTTGAGCATGCGCTACTGGAATTGGGAACCGATTTTAACAGTGGAATGCACGGCTATCCTATTTCGACGCGCTTGCAGGAAGGATTAAGCATTGCGGCAAGAAAAGCGCAGCTTTTGCGGTACAACTACATCGGAACGGAGCATTTGCTTTTAGCGTGTGCCGATTCGCGGGTGTGCTCCGTGTTTGCGGAAGTTCTGGCAGAAAGCGGCAAAGATGCGGAAAGCATTGAAAATATTTTAAAAGTAAATTTAGCCGACACGATTTTGAAATTGCGCCCGAATTCTAAAAATAGCGAATCGGGTATTTTAGCAGATTTCGGTACTAACCTCAATGAAAAACAGCGGCACGGTTTACTTGATCCGGTGATTGGTCGTGAAAAAGAAACGGAACGCATTATTCAGATTTTATGTCGACGGACAAAAAACAACCCAATTTTAGTCGGTGAAGCGGGTGTCGGCAAAAGTGCCATCGTAGAAGGCTTGGCGGAAAAAATCAATGCAGGAAATGTGCCGCGGACGATGCTGAATAAGCGGATTATCTCCATTGAAGTAGGCGCAATTTTAGCCGGCACAAAATATCGAGGTCAGTTTGAAGAACGCATAAAAAAAATTATTGATGAGTCAATCGAAGATAAAAATATTATTTTATTTATTGATGAAATTCACACGATTATCGGCGGCGGCAATGTCGGACAAAATTCGCTTGATGCGGCTGATCTTTTAAAGCCTGCGTTAGCTCGCGGTGAAATTCAGTGTATCGGTGCGACGACTGCCGATGAGTATCGGCGGTATATTGAAAAAGACGCCGCTCTTGAAAGGCGTTTTCAGCCGGTGAATATTGAAGAGCCGACCGTTGAACAAACCGTCGCTATTTTAAACGGGATTAAAGGAAAATATGAAGTATTTCACAATGTCGAGTACACCGGCGAGGCGATTGAAAAGGCGGTTCAGCTTTCCGCGCGCTATATTACCGATCGGTTTTTGCCCGATAAAGCGATTGATGTAATTGACGAAGCGGGAGCGGCAAAAAAAATTCAGCTGGATAAAAAACCGGAAGATTTACATCTCATTGAACAGCAAATTGAAACGCTAAATGAGCAAAAGCAAATTTCTGTTTCAAAGCAGGATTATGAGGAGGCGGCAAAACTCCGTGATGAAGTTGCCGAAGCAAAGGATAAACTCCAGCTTATTAAAAACGCTTGGGAAAATCCTCATTATGTGCCGCTCGGTTTTGTTGATGAAAACCAAGTGGAAAAAACAATTTCGATGATTACGAATATTCCGGTGCAACAGCTCAGTGCGGAAGAAAGCGAACACCTCATTTCGATGGAAGATACGCTGAAAGGGCAGGTGATCGGACAGAACGAAGCAATTCAAACGATTACTCATGCGATTCAGCGTTCGCGCGCGGGAATTTCATCGGCGGATAGACCGATCGGTTCATTTTTGTTTTTGGGTCCGACCGGAGTCGGAAAAACGCTCCTCGCGAAAAAACTGGCAGGCTTTTTGTTCGGAAAAGAATCCGCACTCATTCGGATTGATATGAGCGATTTTATGGAAAAGCACAACGTTTCGCGCTTAGTCGGCTCTCCTCCCGGTTATGTCGGCTTTGAAAACGGCGGTATGCTGACAGAACGGATTCGCAAAAATCAGTATTCGGTAATTCTTTTTGATGAAATTGAAAAAGCGCATCAGGATGTTTTTAATCTTTTATTGCAAGTGCTGGAAGAGGGCGAGTTGCAGGATAATTTGGGACACACCGTTAATTTCCGTAATACGGTTATTATTATGACGAGCAATGCGGGGTCGCGTTCCATTATCAACGAAAATCAGCTCGGGTTTAGCGTTTTAGAACGTGGAGTTATGGACTACGAAACCATAAAACAAAACGCCGAATCGGAAATTAAAAACTTTCTTTCGCCTGAATTCATTAACCGGCTTGATGATATCATCGTTTTTTCACCGTTGAGTAAAGATTCCGTAAAAAGGATTTTTACGATGGAGCTTACAAAACTGAACGAACGACTTTCACAAAAGGAAGTAACCGTGCAGTGTTCGGAAACTGCGTGTGAGTATTTTTGTGAAAAAGGGTACGAGCCGAGTTACGGTGCCCGTCCGATGCGGCGATTGATTCAAAAAGAAATTGAAGATATCCTCGCTGAAAAGTTTTTAAAAAATGAAATAAGTAACGGTGAGCGGATTTATATTGATAGACAAGATAATCATATTGTTTTTAAAACATTTGCCTGTGAATCTTGCGAAATGCAAAATTCACGGAATACGACGTTTCAAAAAATAGACGCATTTGAATAGGTCTTCCAATTAAAAAAATAAATTTTTTTCAAAAAAGGCTTGACAAATAATTGATTGTCGGTTACTTTATCTATCACGAGGAGATAATACTTATGAAAATATTTGCTGATGACTGGGCTCGGCGTGTAAAATTAATGGCTTCCGATTCAGACGATGATGAATTTAATGATGATGACGAAGATGAATACGACGGTTTTCACGAAGACGATGAATTTGATGATTTTGATGACGATTTTGACGATGAATTCGACGATGACGACTTTGATGACGAATTCGACGATGATGAGTATCAAGATGATTATGACGACGACTTCGGTGATGAGGACTTTGATGATGATGATGATTTTGATGACGAAGATGATTTTGACGATGATGATGATGTAGACTTTGATGATTTTGACGAATAAAACCGGTTCCTCGTCGTTTGAATCGTAAACAAAAAGCCGTTTCGTTGATCGGAAGCGGCTTTTTTTATTGCAATTTTAACGTTATGGTCATTTCGTCGGTGAGCGGCGTTCCCGGTGCAGGAGTTTGCTCATATACGTAGCCTTCACCTTCAAGCAGTATTTTGAAGTTTCCCGAAAAAAGGGTGTGCAGCTCTTTTTTCGATTTACCGATTAAATTCGGCATTGTCGTACCAATGGTAATTTTTTCTTCCGCATTTGTTGTAATCAGCCCGGAATGGGTAATATTGAGCGTACCATTACGCGTCATACCGTAGCGGTCGATGATTTCGCTTGCGGTTTCTCCGATGACGGGGGCGACAACTTGCGAACCGTAAATCATGCCGCGAGGTTTAATAACCGCCATGTACAAAATAATTTGCGGCGCATCAGCCGGAAAAAGCGCAATGCAACTTGCGATAAAGTCCGTTTTACTGTAGCCGCGTTTTCCTTTTTCCGGTATTTGAGCCGTTCCGGTTTTTACCGCCATTGGTACGTCTTTTAAACCGGCTCGCCATCCGATACCGTTTTCCGCTTTCATATAGCGGAGCATTGTAGATGCGGTTTTAGCTGAAATCGGTTTTTCAACGGTTTGCGGTCTCAGTAAGTACCTAATTTTACCGTCGCTATCGGTGATTTTAGAAATCAGCGATAGCGAGCGGCGTTCGCCTTCATTTGCAAAGGCGGTTGTCGCTTCGACGATTTGTAAGGCGGTAACTCCGATTGCTTGTCCCATCGCAATGGTTGGTTTTGTCCGCACTGTCCACCGTTCGGGAGCAGCAAAAATACCGGCGCTTTCACCGGAAAGCTCGATACCTGTTTTTTCTCCAAAGCCGAATGCCCGCAATTTGGTGTAGAATGCTTCATTCGGACAGGGTTCGGAAAAATGTGCAATTCCGCAGTTGCAGGATTTTTGAATCACACCTTCCGGAGTAACGTGTCCGTGTGCTGATAAGCAGGTAATCGGTGTGATTGACGGATTTTTAAAGTTGTATGAACCGTCACAATAATAAGATTCATTTTCATTGATAAAACCAAGTTCCATAAGACTTGCTTCGGTGAAGATTTTAAAAACGGAGCCGGGTTCATACGTATAGTTGGCGGCGCGATCAATCTGTTGTTCCGGCGTACTTTTCGGAAAAGTATTGAGGTCAGGTGAAGGTTCGCTGACGTAGCCGAGAATTTCCCCCGTTTTTGCATTTACGGCGAGAAAAATAACACCTTCCGCCTTCCAATCTGCAATAACTTTTTCCGCTTTTTTTTGCATTATATATTGGACGGTGTTATCAAGCGTTAAATAAATATTAAATCCGTGACCGGTATATCCTTCCGTATTTTCCGGCGGTGATAAAATATTTTGAGCGGAATACTCAATACCCGATAAGCCGTATCCTTCATCGCCTAAAAAACCGACAACCGTTGATGCCAATTTATTTTCCGGGTAGGTGCGGTTTAAAATTTCTTCAAGCATCAAGCCTTTTAAGTTTTCTTCTCTGATAGCTTCAAACACGCTGATTTTTTCACTTTCCGTCATCTTTTTTTTAATATATAAAAAGTCTGATTGCGCGGAATCGAATTTATCCAAAATGTCATCTTCGCTTATATTAATAATCGGTGATAAAACTTTGGCACATAAAAGCGGATCGGTAACACGTGTTTTGTTTGCCGATAAATTATACAGTTTTGTTTGCAAAGCGAGCAATGAACCGTTTTGGTCGTAGATGGAACCGCGGACGGTTGCCGGTTTTGACACTTGAAGCGGGGGGGCATCTCCGGCAAGCATAAAAGTACCGAACTGAAAAAGCAGTGCCACTATCGAAATCGCGACGACAAAAAAAACAAAAAAATATCGATGTTTTCTTCCGGTGTTTTTATTATCCGCTTTTTTCTTTATTTGCATACAACTTTACCAAAAACGCTTTCATAGGAAACAAAGCCATAGTGTCTTGAATCTTCCGAAAACGCAAAATTATCACCGAGTGCCAAAAACATATTTGCAGGTACTTCAGCTTTACTCCCGTTGCCGCATAGAGTACGAAATTCTTCGCTTGTTAAAGCAATTTGTTCGGAACTAACGGTAAGATATTTTTTGCCCGCATCATCCATATAGGGAATTTTTTCACCGGCAACTGCATAGACCCGTTTAATAACCGTTCTCCCGTCAATGCGGAATATAACCGTATCGCCTTTTTGAGGAACCGTCCATCGTAGGACGTACGATTCAACAAAAGGAAGTTTTAAGCCGTAGGCGAACTTAAAAATGAGTATCCGTTCCCCGTCGCGTATTGCAGGATACATTGAAACGCCGCTGACCGTTTTTACCTCAAAAAAAAGGGCAAAGCAAGCTATGATACACAGAGTAATTATACCCACTCGAAACAATATCCGTTTTAAAAAACTGTTTCGATTACCGAAAAAAAGAAACATTTGTGTGGTTGTTGCTTTTGTGTTACCGGTTTGCACACTGCTCGATCGTATTGAACCGGCATAAAAGCGTATGTTTTGATACGGTTATCGGCAGCGTGCGGCATGCTGCATTATTTTACTTCGTAAAATTGAGCTTTTGCCCCTTCACACATAGGGCATTTCCAGTCAGCAGGAAGAGCCGAAAAATCAGTGCCGGCGGCAACGCCTTTATCAGGAACCCCTTCACTCGGGTCATACACATATCCACATAGGTCACATACAAATTTTGACATTATAAACTCCCTAATCCTTATTATCGATATATACGTTTTTTTTTCAAGAGGTGATTTTATAAAAATGGGGCAACACTGGAATTTGTTTTAAAATTATGATATACTCAACGGAATGCTGATTAAAGGTTTAATATCTTTTAACGGCATACTTTAAAAAATCTGAGGAATGTATGGATACAACAGCATTATTTAATCTTCAATATGGAGTGTTCGTGTTGGGTTCAAAAAACGGTGCAAAGATTAATGCCTGCATCACCAACACTTGTATGGAAGTCGCAAACAATCCGACGCGGCTTGCAATTTCCGTTCTCAACAAAAACTATACCTGCGATTGTATCAAGCAAAGCGGTGTTTTTGCCCTTTCGATTTTGGATAATACCTGCACGCTCGATACAATCTCACACTTCGGGTATCAAAGCGGTCACGATGTAAACAAGTTTGCATCTTTTGATTATAAGCTCGACAAAAACGGTTGTCCGTATATTACACGCGAGGTGTCGGCGGTTTTATCAGGCAAAGTGATTCATTTCGAAGATTTAGGCACTCATACGCTTTTTATCGCTGAGCTGGTTGATGCATTTGTGACGAGCAAAAACGAACCGATAACCTACGCTTACTATCATAGCAGCATAAAACCGCAAACGAAGGTCGATACGGGTAAAAAAATTAAAGGGTGGCGATGTAAGATTTGCGGTTATATCTATGAGGGAGCTGATCTCCCGAGTGATTATATCTGTCCCGTTTGCGGTCACGGCGCGAGCGATTTTGAACCGATTTACGAAGATAGTTGAGCTCCTTGGTAGTCAAAAAATTTTATACGGGATGCCGGTGGTGAAGCATGGCGACAAAACTGCCGTGTACATTTCACACCGGCTTTCGTCATGTAAATTTTGCAGCCAAATAGCGGTCTTCGATAAAGGCAGCATTGCGTAGTTCGGCTCTCATCAGAAATTGGTTGCTGACCAATGTAGCAAATACTATGAGTTGTGGAACGCCCAAGCACAATATTACAAGGAAGAGGATGAGACGGCGTTGACGGGGTAGGTAAGGATGAGTGATACCCCCCCGCGCCCAAACCTCTATCGCCTTTTACTGAACTCGATTTTTCGGGTAAAAAATTTATTGTCCGCGGCGTTGTGGCTGATTTCAAAATAGATTTTATCGCTTTTGCCGGAAAAATATTTTTCACGGAAGTCATAAAATTGCTTTTCGGATCCGGTATCCAAGCCTGCGCAAATTTCGTCAACGATAATAATGTCGGCTTCTTTTATTTTTTCAAAAAGTTTAATTGCTAAAATTTTTTTACGCATTCCACCTGAAAGATTTTTTGCATTATCCGTAAAATGCATATCATCAATATTTGCAGCATTCTGCATTTTAAAATTCCAGAGTGCCAACTTTTCCGCAAGCTCTTCTTTTGAAAAATGAATCCCCATTGCTTTAAAATAATCTAAGATACTTTCATTTAAAATTGTTTCATCTTGGCTGACATATAAAATTTTTTGTTTTAAAAACGCACGATCAAAATTGCAAAAATCTTCGCCGTTTATTTTTATTTTTCCCTGACTTGGTTGGAGAAGACCTGAAAGCATTTTAATAAACGTGGTTTTTCCGCTGCCGTTTTCTCCGACTACTTTGATGCGGTCGCCTACACAAAATTGAAGGTTCAAATCCTGCAGGATTTTATCGTTTTCAGCGTCAGCGCTTTCGTACGCAAAAGAAACGGATTCGAACGAAATGCTTTTCAAACCGTCCCACTTTTTGTTTCCGCAGATCACTTCCGGAAGTTCCAAAATCTCATTGACATTTTCAAAAGCGGGAAGCATGGCATAGATTTGCGAAATGTAGGCTTCGGTTTCGGCACTGACGGAAATTAAAAATTGTGCAATGAACGATAAAAACAAAACGTCTCCGACGGAGCTGTTACGCTTAAAAATCAAAAGAATGCAAATCGAAAGCAGTGTAAAAAGAGAGTTAATATTTACCGTGAGATTTTTGAAAAACACTTGTATGCCGTCCGCTTTTAAAATCGTTTTCAAAAAACGCTCCATGAGAAACGAGTGCTTTTCCGTAATATACGAATCCAAGTCGTGCGTTTTAAATAATTCAAGCGAATCGACAAAAGAATTGGTTACCGCATTTTGCGCTTTTAATTCCGTGTTTACTTTTTTCGATTGCCGTTTAATAATTTTCCGTGAAAAAAAGCTCAGCATAAAGCCGATTACCGCAAAAGCGGAAAAAGCAAAACCCAGTCCGATGTTTACTACAAATGCAATAATAATGCCGATAAGCAAAACAAACACATTTGCAATAAACTGTACACTGAAAACGGTAAGCGATGAAAACATTTGCATCACATCGGAAAATAAAATATTTTTTATCCGTTCGCGTCCGAGTTCCACCGTTTTTTCAAAAGGCACATGTATTATTTTTTCAAAAAGCCGATTCCGCATTTGGCGCAAAAATATAACGCCGGCAATGTTCATTGTTTCATACCACAGCACATTGATAATATTTGAAACAAATAAAAACAAGACATACCACAAAATCAGCGGAAAAAAGTTTTTTACACCGTCATCAGCACTTACACGGTCAACAATCACTTTATAAAAAAGCGGCAATGTAATTTTTATACCGATGATGACCAGCGAAAAAAAATAAATTAAAAAATACAGCAACTTATTCTTTTTCACTGTTTGCAAAAAGAATTGAAAAAAAAGTTTCATGGGTGTTTTGCTTTGCAAAAATTTTTATGTTCTATAAAGCAGGTTAACGGATTAGGAGATGCTTTATTATGATTCCGTATTACGCTAAAACACGGCAGTCCTTTTAACAGCAATTCAGCCATATCGTCAAAATAATACTACAAGTAATATTTTTAGTCAAGTGATTTTTATTTTTCTGTTAAGACGCAATAGAAATGGTTCATAGCAGCATAAAACCGCAAACGAAGGTCGATACGGGTAAAAAAATTAAAGGGTGGCGATGTAAGATTTGCGGTTATATCTATGAGGGAGCTGATCTCCCGAGTGATTATATCTGTCCCGTTTGCGGTCACGGCGCGAGCGATTTTGAACCGATTTACGAAGATAGTTGAGCTCCTCGGTAGTCAAAAAAATTTTATACGGGATGCCGGTCGTGAAGCATGGCGACAAAACTGCCGAACCAAAACTTGCGCTATATATCAAAGCGAAGCGGCGAATTATAAATACGCAAAAGATCTGCGGCGCTGCTGAGGCTTTCGGAGGTACTGATTAATTCAATCGAGAATTAATCAGTACCCTCCTTCTTATCTGAGATTGTTTTTTTAACGTGATAAGCCGGAATTTTGAAATTTTTACTCGCTGTATGGCTCTATGTTTTCTTTAGGATATTTTGCAGCCAGTACCAAAGCTTTAATATTGTCATTTGGAACAAGAACTTTTTTACAATTTCCGTTAGGATCTCCAAAAGCACCTTTCGCTATTTCAGTAATGCTATCAGGTAGTCTTACGGTGAGATTTTCACAATCAACAAAAGTATCACTTTTAATTTCTTTCAAATTCTTACAATGAGCTAAATCGAGCGATTCAAGGTTCTCACATCTATAAAAGCCTGATGCCCCAATAAGGTTAAGTTTAGTACAGTTTGATAAATCTATACTTTTTAGACTCGTGCAAGCATAAAAAGGAGCATAGCCTCCAAGATTTGTAAGATCTATTGATTTCGATAAATCGATAGTTTCAATACTTTCACATCCGTAAAAGGCCTGTCCTCCAATGGAGGTGAGCGCTAATTTTGATAGGTCGATATTTTTCAGTGCAACACAATTTTGAAAAGCAGAGCCTCCAATTTCAGTAATAGTATCTGGAAGCGTAATTCTTTCGATCTTTTCGCAGTTTTCAAACATATTTTTTTCAATTTTACTAAGTTTACTGCTCGTTGATAAATCTATTGCGCTGAGCATTTTACAATCCTTGAAAGCCTTTTCGCAAACTTCTTCTAAAGAAGCTCCGTCCAATTTTATTTCACTTAGATTACTGCACGCTTCAAAAACTCCGTTAATTTTACCGGGGACGTTATACGGAAGCCCAAGTTTTTTAAGATTGCTACATGAAGATAAGTCAAGTGTTTTAAGATTTTCACAAGCATAGAAAGCTTTTTCGCAAATTTCTTCGAGTGCAGTGCAGCCATCCAATTTTATTTCACTTAGATTGCGGCACGCTTCAAAAAGTCCAAAACCAAAGTCGTAATCTTCTATTGAGCCAAGCGTCTTGAGCTTTGTTAAGTCTGAAAGATTGGCTTGCGTAAGCTGAGTACATTTGGCAAAAGCCCCTTTACCGATAAACTCAAGCTCAGCACACTTAGATAAGTCTATGTTTTTAAGATCTGTACATTCATTGAAAGCAATTTGTCCGATTTTTTTAAGATTTTTACAGCCTGATAGATCAATAATTTTAAGCCTTGTACATTTATCAAAGGCTCCCTCACCGATAGTTTTAAGTTTGCTGCAGCCGTTCAAATTAACCGTTTCCAGATAACTGCTCTGATAAAATGCATACGGTGAAATCGTCGTAAGATTAGGATATTGAGAAAGGTCTATAGTTTTCAAATTAAGACATCCCTGAAAGGCTTTTTTTCCAATAGATTCAAGATCCGGACTCGCCTTAAAACTTTCAAGCTCCCAACAGCCTTCAAAAGCACTTTCTTTAATATTTTTAAGATTAGGACATTCGGATATATCTATGCTTTTAAGGGTTTCTTTACAATTCAAAAAGGTCGGCATATTTTCATCGGTGATGGCATCACCGCTCAGCTTTAGTTCAATTTTTTTGCCGGATTTTTCAATAATTTTTGCCAAACTCCTCTCACTATAAGACGGAATTTTTAAATCATCTTCCGTTAAATCGCTAATTTCAATGCAGTTTTCTTTTGCACCTTCAGTATTTTGAGCGGTATTTTCCAAATATGCTTTAAGCTCGGAAAACTTCACCTGTGCATAGTTCTTTGGTTTTTTCGTGATAGTAATTTCTTTTTCCGAGCCGGATGGGGTTGATGAGACTTGGGCCTTACACGAAACAGTAAATATAAATGCTCCCGCCATAAAAGCGGTGAGCAAAACCAATCTAATACTTTTTAGTATTTTCATAACTTTTTCCTCCTATTCGAAAAAGTAAATTTTAGTAGTTTTGCGCCTTATTATTGAGATAACCCATGCATATAGCCTCTAAAGCAGCACGAAGCGCCAAACGCCTCGTTTTGCATAAACCATACCCCATATAAAACACAAAGATCTCCACATTATGTAAACTTATGTTTACATAATGTGGAAAGCGGTTATTAGTATAGCAAAACTTAAAATAATGTCAAGTATAATTAACAAAATTATGCAAAAAATATATCGAAATTTTTAGATAAAATCCCTAAAACGAAAGTGAAAGTAAACGCTCATTTATAACTATGTCAAATTATATTTCAGCGGTATTGAACTACCATAAGTAAGCTACCAGTAGCCGGAAAACGGAGCGTATGAAACTTAATTTTGTCAACGTAAGGAAAGGTTGATTAAAAGGCTTGGCACTGAAAAGTAGTCTTTTTAAAACATCAGTTTTTGAAAGACTACCCCAATTCTCGATTGAATTAATCACTGCCTCTCTTAAGCACTATACATCGACAGTGTGAAGTACTATAAAGCGGCAGTATTACCGGCTATACACTGACACTTTAAGGCGCTATACAGAGGCAGTTTAAAGTACTATAAAGCGACACGGTAAAGCGCTATACAGTGCCTCTCTTAAGTACTATACAGCGCCTCTCTTAAGCACTATACAGTGGCACTCTTAAGTACTATACACTGCCTCTTTTAAGCGCTATACAGCGCCTCTCTTAAGTACGATACAGTGGCAGTCTCCAAGAATCCGCGCACTTTTCAAAATAATCAAAAATATCTTTGCGTCGCCATCGTTTATCTATCGGCATTTTTTTAATTATGAAAATTGATTTCCGTGGTTCACCTCTTAACATAAATAAAATTTTTGTTACAATTATATATAATAGGAAGGTTGGTATGATGGTAAAATCTAACCTAAGTTTTTGAAAGACAATTTTAATTCTCGATTGAATTAATCAGTGCCTCCAAAAGGCTCTTTCGTTTTTGCATTGGGAGGTGTTGCAAACCGCTTTGTAATATACGATAAGCGTACGGTAAAAGCACATAAAAATCAAGCGTGATGAGAGTACGGCGGCACAATTGATT
>CALDWC010000109.1 GCA_937923945.1 uncultured Treponema sp. | reverse complement strand
TTTTAAAGGTGGGCACTGATTAATTCTCGATTGAATTAATCAGTGCCTCCTTAAACTGAAATTAGGTATTGACAAAATTATATCTTTCAGTATAATTGCATTCTAAGTCGTATTTTGCGATATTTTGGAGTGATTATGGGTGTCCTTTCGACCATTATTTTGGTACTTTGTGTTATTGTTTGTATTATTATAGTTCTCCTCGTGCTTTTACAAAATGAAGAAGGTGACGGAATGGGTGGACTTTTAGGCGGAAGTTCAACGTCCGCATTTGGTGCCCGTTCAGCGAGTGCATTGTCAAAACTGACACGAGGTGCCGTCGGCATTTTTTTTCTTTTAGTGTTTGTACTTGCTTTGTTGACTCGTTCCCGCAACACCGGTTTTGAAGATGAAGTAAAACAGCAGCAACAGCAGCAGTCGACCGAATGGTGGAATACTGAAAATAATAAAGAGGATACCGGCACAACGGAAACAATAACCGAACCGTCGGAAACAACGACAGAACCTTCCGGTGAGTCGACGACCAATCCTGCGGGAACTGAAGGTGAAGGCGGCAATTAACCGGCGTGGAAACAGAGTCTCAAAAAGACAGTATTGTTACTGCGGAAAAAACATTCGCCGATGATGCCGAGTTTTCATTGCGACCGCGATTTCTCAAGGATTTTTTGGGTCAGGATGAAAACAAGGCAAACCTCAAAGTTTACATTGAAGCGGCAAAGTCCCGCAATGAAAGTTTAGACCATTTATTTTTAATCGGACCGCCGGGATTGGGCAAAACGACCCTTGCACAAATTACCGCGAATGAGCTTGGTGTCGAAGCAAAAATCACATCGGCACCGGCTCTCGATAAACCGAAAGATTTAGTCGGTATTTTGACAACCCTTTCGGAGCACAGTGTTTTTTTTATCGATGAAATCCATCGTTTGAAGCCGACTATTCAGGAAATGCTTTATATTGCGATGGAAGATTACGAAATTGACTGGATTGTCGGACAGGGACCCGCCGCACGGACGTTTCGTTTGCCGATTCCGCCATTTACGTTGATCGGAGCAACGACAAAAGCCGGCGTTGTTTCTTCACCGCTTGCCTCCCGGTTCGGCATTATTTTACAACTCAATTTTTATACCGACGAAGAACTTGCAAAAGTGATTATCCGATCGGCAAAATTACTGAACATTGCCGTTGATGCGTCCGCGGCGCTTTTATTGGCGGGCTGCTCCCGCGGAACGCCGCGTATTGCGAACCGCTTAGTACGGCGCATGCGGGATTTTGCGCACCTGCACGGTAAAAATAAAATCGACGATGAACTGGTTCGTTTCGGACTGGAGCGCCTCGGCGTCGACAGCCTCGGTCTTGAAGAATGCGACCGTCGCATTTTACGTTCAATCATTGAAAATTATGCAGGCGGTCCGGTGGGTAGCGAAACGCTGGCGCTTTCCGTCGGTGAAACGCAGGACACACTGGAAGACTACTACGAGCCGTACTTAATCCGTTGTGGGCTTTTACAGCGGACGCCGCGCGGACGAGTGGTTACGACAAAAGCCTATGAACACCTCGGGTTAAAAACAGACGCGATGAGTTTATTTTAGAAAGTACAGCGCTTTTTCACCGGTAGCATAAAAAACACCCGCTCAAAATGCTTACTTTGAGCGGGATTCGTTTATTTGATATATACTACTTTTTCGGTGCGTTCTTTAAGCGGCGGTGTTTCAGCCGGAACACCGATTGCCGACATTCCCCACACGACGTGATTTTTCGGAATTTCAAATTCATCGAGAATTGTGCGGATTTCAGGAACAAATGAAATACCGCGGAGTTGATTTATCCAAACCGAACCCAACCCGAGGGAATGAGCCGCGAGGTAAATATTTTCAATTGCACAAGCGGTATCCAGTTCACCGTTTTTTGCACTTTCTTCCGTCGAAACGATAATCAGTGCAGGACAGTTATACATCCGATACTTGGAATTATCTATTTCCTTTCCGATTGCTTTCGCCAATTTTTGAATTTTCGATGCAGCGGTTATCACGGTAAATTGCCGCAGTTGTGCATTTTTTGCCGTCGGCGACGCTTTTGCGCAATCCACAATCAGATCCAGTTTTTCTTTCGGAACGGCTTCGTCGGTAAATTTTCGCACACTGCGACGTTCCAACATGGTTTTAATGGTTTCGTTCATAGTATTTTCTCCTCTTTCAACCGAGCAAATGATTGAGACTTTTTACAAACGCCGCAGGATCTGAGACGGCTTCACCTTCAACGAGCTGGCTTTGACCGAGTAGGACTTTTGCATATTCACCGATTACATCAGCATCGGTTTCATCTTTTAATTTTTGTAAAATCGTGTGGTTCGGGTTAACCTCCAAAATGGGAGCAACTTTCGGCAAATTCGCTTGTCCCATCGCTTTCATCATACGCTGCATTTGCATGTTCGGATCATTTTCGTCATACACAATACAGGCGGGCGATTCGGTGAGCGTTTTTGAAAGGCGGACATCTTTTACCGATTCACCCAGCGCGGTTTTTATCCGTTCGAGCAAGGGCTTAAAATCTTCCGTTTGCTCTTTTGTTTTATCGGTTTCGGGTGCAAGCTCGTCAATATTGCCCGCGCGGTTGATTGCTTTAAACTCGAAGTCTTTGTATTTACCGAGCATCGGCATCACAAACTCATCGATCTCATCGTCAAGCAGCAGCACTTCATAACCTTTCGATTTATAAAACTGCAAGTGCGGCGAATTCCGCAAAGTTGCTTCATCTCCACCGGTTAAATAGAAAATCGACTTTTGCTCAGGCAGCATCCGTGAAACATAATCGGCTAAACTAATCATACCGTTATTTTCTTTTTCCTCAAACGTCGTCTTAAACCGCACCAGCTCCATTAATGAGTCGCGGTTTTCAAAGTCGGAATATAAGCCTTCTTTAAGCGGGCGGTTGTATTCGGCGATAAATGCGGCGTATTTTTTTGCATCCGTTTCGGAAAGTTTTTTTAATTCGGATAAAATCTTTTTCACCGAAGCGCTTTTAATCGAAGCTAAAATCCGATTCTGCTGTAAAATTTCACGGCTCACATTGAGCGGTAAATCTTCACTGTCAATGATGCCCTTGATAAACCGCAAGTATACCGGCAGCAACTCTTTATCATCCTCGGTGATAAAAACTCGTTTTACAAAAAGCTTCACTCCCGGTTTATAATCTGCATGGTACATATCGAACGGCGCTTTTGCGGAAACGTAAAAGAGTGTTGTATACTCCTGAGTGCCTTCCGCCTTGGTATGAATGTAAAAAAGCGGTTCATCGCTTTCATGCGAAAATGACTTATAGAAGTTGACGTAGTCTTCATGTTTCAAACTTGACTTCGGTTTTTGCCACAGCGCGGTGCCGTCATTGATTTGCTCGCATTTTGCTTCTTCCGATTCGACGTTTCCTTTGTCGTCAAATTTCTTTTGGGTGTAGTGTAAATAAATTTTAAAGGCAACGTGATCCGAATATTTTTTGATTAACTCTTCGATTCGCCACCGTGACGCGTATTCGGTTTTGTCATCTTTTAAATATATTACAACGGCAGAGCCGCACGAACCTTCACCGACTCCGTCGATGAGCGGAAAATCCGCATCGCTCACTTTTTCGATTTCGTAGGAGTTTGTTCCGTCGCTCGTCCAGCGGTATACGTCCGAGTTGCCGGCTTTTTTGGTAATCACATCTATTTTTTTTGCAACCATAAACGCCGAATAAAATCCGACGCCGAATTGTCCGATCAGGTTTGAGTCTTTTTTTTGATCGGCAGCGAGCTTTTCCAAAAATTGTCCGGTTCCGGAACGGGCGATCGTACCGAGATTTGACTTTAAATCTTCTTCGCTCATGCCTATTCCGGTGTCGCGTATCGTAAGCGTCTTTTTTTCTTCATCGAAGCACACGTCAATACGCGGGTCAAAACGCACTTCTTTGAACGCATCATCGGAGACGGTTAAAAACTTCAGTTTATCCAAAGCATCCGATGCGTTGGAAATCAATTCGCGTAAAAAAATCTCTTCATTAGAATACAGCGAGTGAATAATTAAATTGAGTAATTTATTCACTTCCGTTTCAAATTCATAGTGAGCCATAAAACCTTCCTAAAAATAATAATATCAAATTTGAAAATACTAATATTTTCAAAAATAGTCAAACGCTTTTTTATTTTGAGACGAGAGCATCAGCGGTTTCTTACGGACGCACTGATTATTTCAATCGCGAATTGAGGGCATCTTTCATGACCTTAAAAACCGGCGTCAAGCCTTTAATTAGCGTTGTCATGAGCGGAGGGTTAATTTTTAACGCCGATAATATCGTACGCGCATGCTGCAATATATTCTCGTACGATATTGCGATACATGCAATATCACGGAACCGTTTCAGACTAAGAAATCGTTAAAGCTTTTTTTTGAAAATCCGATATGGTAACTAGTGAGCAATCCGCAGTGAATATCGAAAGCCGCAAGGTTTTACCCGATACCGTACTTGGGAGATTGCCGATGTTGTGAGGGACATAAGATTATGAAAAAATGTATGGCGTGTTTTTTTACTTTGTTTTTTGTGATAAACGTATGTGCTCAGTCGAATATCGTTTCCGCTGAAACGTACGCTTCATATTATGGCGATGAGTTTAACGGTAGACAAACGGCAAACGGCGAAATTTATGATATGAATGCTTTTACGGCTGCACACCGGACATTGGCGTTCGGCTCTGTTGTTGAAGTAACCAATTTAGATACCGGTGCATCCACCTTTGTCCGAATCAATGATCGCGGTCCCTTTGTTGCAAACCGTGAAATTGATTTATCGAAAGCGGCGGCAAATGCGATCGGTATGGTGCAGCAAGGTATTGCGCGTGTTTCAATAAAACTGATTAGTACGCCGACTGCTGTTCAACAATCTGTGCCGTCGCAGCCTGCTCCGGTAACAACGACCGCTGTTACGGCAGCGCCGACAACTGTTGTCAGCACTACCACGACGCAGGTTACGACACAAACCGTAAATACAAGTACTGCCGGCACCGTGTATACTCCGGCGGAAAAAGCAAAAGGCTTGGAACTTTGGCGGATTCAGCTCGGCGCGTTTACCCGCGAAGAAAACTCCATTCGCTTGGTTGAGGATTTACGCAAAGTCGGATTTGAACCGGCGTATGAAAAAACCGACAATGTGATACGCGTGGTGCTGTACGGTATCAGAACGGAAGATTTGGAAAAAGTAAAAAATGTTCTTAAAATCAACGACTTTACCGACTACATTATCCGTAAAGAAAGTTGGTAAAGTTTGAAATATGATTTCAAAAAGGGTAATCGTTTTATACGTGGTTACCCTTTTTTTATCGAGTCTTATAGTATAGAATAAAAAACAGTTGCAAAAACCTCTTTCAAAAAGTTTTTCATTATGGTATAATTCAACAAAACCATATCGTAAAACTATCGCAGTTGTTGAACATACGAAAAGGTGGAGGAATCATGCCAAAAGTTGTAAAATATAAAACGGATTCGGTTGTTTATTTTGCTTCCGATTTCGCAGATAGGGTGTATATATTAAAAGAAGGCAAAATCGTTTTAAATTACAAGGATATTGAAACGGGGGAGCCGATAACCGAAAAGATAAAAACCGGCGAACTTTTTGGCGTAAAAGCGGTCTTGGGAAACTATCCGCGCGAAGAAACTGCAGTTGTTTTAACCGATTCGGAAGTGTATTCTTTTTCAGCGGAAGAATTTGAGCAGTTCGCTATGAAAAATCCCCGTATTATTTTACAGATGATCAAAATATTTTCCAAGCAGCTGCGAAAAATTCATGCTCAAATTAATTCCGTACTCAGACAAGAAAATGACAAGGATAATGTGGTTCTTTCAAATGATGACGGGCTTTTTTCCGTTGCAGAAGCCTTTTTCAACTCGGAAAATTACGCTATTTGTATTGCTGTGTGTCAAAGATACCTTGCCTTGTATCGTCACGGCGCTCATCGCGAAAAAGCTGAGCAGTTGATATATAATTGCCAAAACACCTTGGAAGGAAACGGCGGCTCCGATCGAACTTTGCCGCAAAATCCTTTTGATGCCGATACAAATCTTTCCGAAGATGATTTGGCGGAGCTTGAGCGGGCGCTTATCAGTGCAACGCATGATGAAGAAGCGGGCGATTTTGTTCAAGCCTACCAAAAATACTCAAAACTTTTAACTTGTTCCGATGAAGAATTTTCGGAGCTTTCATTACTCGGCGTTGCGCGCTGTTTAATCGGGTTGGAAAAATTCGATGAAGCTATCAAATTTTTGAGTGCAATGATTAAGCAAAACCCGAAATCGCAGCGGATCAATACAATGCTCTTGTATTTGGGTAGAGTACACGAAAAGACGGGGGCGGAAGCGCAGGCAAAAGCTTTTTTTGAAAAAGCCGAAGAATTTTCAAGCGGATTGAATTTGCCGGAAAAAATCGACACTGACACTTTACCGTATCCGCAGCACGCTGATCACGGCGGTTCTGTAAACCGTTTTGCAAAAAAGTTCAAAAAAGGTGAATTGATTTTTTCGGAGTTTGAACCGGGAAATGTTTTTTACCTCATTCAAAGCGGGCAAGTGCAACTCATTAAAATCATCAACGGTTTTGAAAAAAATTTGGATATTTTGCAGCCACATGAAATTTTCGGTGAAATGGCGATTTTGGATAATTCTCCGCGCTCAGCCAGTGCGATCGCCTACGATGATGTTACGGTGTTGGAGTTCAATAAAGAAAACTTTGAACAGTTGATAAACGGTAATCCTGAAATTTCGCTGGTATTGCTGCGTACTTTTATCAAACGAATTTATGAACAGAAACGCCGATTTATGATTTTGACGATACCGGACAAGCAAGCGCGTCTCGCTGATGTATTTTTAATGCTCGATGAAACGTTGACAAATATCGATAGAAGTTCTGAAATGCGCATTTTTGAAATTACGCTTGAGGGTGTTGCCGGCTGGGCGGGCATGACCATATCGGAAGTGGAAGAAAACATCAAAAAGTTTTTGGATCAGGGACGCATAGAAGTCTTTTCCGACCGCATTGTTGTGCAAAACATGGCTCAGTTGCGCCGTTTTGTACAAGCCCGCGCACCGCACCGCGATTAGCGACCTTGTATATTTTATGACGGAAACGGTTCGCTCTGCAGTGCGGTATCCTGCGCACCATGAAATGCTGCCCTGTCTTTCCCTTATTGTTGCGCGCAGTGCGAATAACGTTATCGGCTTAAACGGGGCGATGCCGTGGGACTGTCCCGAAGATTTGAAGCATTTTAAAGCGGTAACGCAAGGGCATTGCTGTCTTGCCGGCTTCGATACGTATACAACGCTGCCAGAAAACGGTTTGCCGAATAGGACGCTTTATGTGCTCACACGGAAAAAACTTCCCGACCGAAATCACGTTTTTTTTATAAAAGATTTACCGCATTTTTTGTATGAACTGCGTCGAAACAATTTTTCGGAAGAATTTTTTTGTATCGGCGGACTGTCGCTTTACGAGCAATGTATCCCTTTTGCGTCGAAAGTTTACCTCACGGAAATTAAGCGGGCGTATGCAGGCGATACGTTTTTTCCGAATGATTTATTGATCGGATTTAAACCGCAATTAGTGCATGAAACGGAACAATGTGCGTATTATATCTATAAGTGGGAAAATGGGCGCTGACGGGATCGAACCGCCGACATTTTGGGTGTAAACCAAACGCTCGTACCAGCTGAGCTAAGCGCCCGTATGATTTTTCCAGTATATCAAAGTTTCTTCTTTTTGTCAAGTCATTTTTGAAGGTTTTTTATTTTTTTGTATATTTATTATCTTCTCAAGAATTTTATTTATTTTCCGAAATTGATAATAATGCGTAATTTTTTTATCGGTGTCTTTTTAATCGGGTGCTGTTTGTGGGTAACAGCTGCCGACATTATTTCTGCGGGAGTTGATCCTATTTTTCCGAAAGCGCTGTTTCGGGAAAATATAGCGGCTTTTACGAAGGTTTATTCCGGATATAATGTACAAGCATTTGCTGAATATGAAGCATCACAAAAACCGGATTATATCCGTCTGCAGTCGGTTTTACTCAATAACGATTTAGTCGGTATTTACGGAAAGCCGAACGCTTATACGATGGGCGTTTTGGGGCAGTATAAGTTAGAAGAACTCGACACCATTGTTGAAAATTACGTGAAAATGTATGATGACGCAAACGGGAACCGCGGTGTCATTCCGGTGCTATACATCATCTACGGTACGTGCTTTCCGGGCGGGGATATCGGTTTATTGCGCGATTCAACGGTAAAGCGATATATCGAATATGCGGCGGAGCGTGGCTGGTATGTGGTTCTTGATCATCAAATCGGACGCTTCGGGGTAAAAAATGCGATGGATGCAATTCTTCCTTTTTTAAAATATCCGAATGTTCACCTTGCGATTGATCCGGAGTGGCATACAACGAAGCCGATGCGGGAAATCGGTTCGGTGACGGCTGCCGATATTAATATGGCACAACAGATGATGCAGGATTATATGATTGCCCACAATATCCTCGATAAACGTTTTTTTATAATTCACCAATTCAATGCGGTAATGATTTCCAACCGAAGTCAGGTAAAAAGCAATTACGAAAAAGTGCAGCTCATTCACTGTTCGGATGGGCACGGCAATCCTTCTTTAAAGCGGCAAACATACGCGTACAATGCGCTGGCAACCAATATGCCGCTTAAGTCGTTCAAACTTTTTACGAAACCGACGGTTGCCGGAGCGGGGTACGATATTCCGCTGATGACGCCGGAGCAGGTTTTGCAGTTAAAGCCGCGTCCGTATTTTATTATGTATCAATAGGAAACGCTGATTAGAAGCTTGATCCTGTTTACTCCGTAATCTGCATTGAACATTTTACCGTTTTTGCTATACTTAATATACAAGGCGACTTGTACATAATCGCTTTTATTAAACGCTGATTACAATTTTGCCCCATGCTTTAAGGAGATTACGTTATGCATGACGATACAACGAATGGAATCGATGAAACGATGCAGCCGGTGCCGGAAGCTGCAAACACAAATGAAGAATTTGCGGACGCTACCGTTGAAACGGTGAATGGTGATGAAAAAGCAGCTGTCCCCCCAAAAAGCGCTGCCGGTGAAAAAATCGTAAAAACAAAAAAGAAAAAAAATCCTTTGGTTACGGTTTTGAAAGTTATTTTCGGTGTTGTCGTAACGGTACTCGCCGTTGCTCTCGTGTGGGTTTTATACTGCACGATTGCACGGACGAGCATTGAAAAGCATGTGCCGGAACAGTTTTCATTGTATGTTTCCGTACCGTCCGCCTCAAAGCTTTTAAACCAAACGCTTGAGTTGCAAGCACTTGATGAAGTGCTTTCGGATAAAAGTTTAGCGGCAGTGTATTCGGTTGTAAAAGCATTGCGTGCAAATGATTTCCTTTCGAGCAAACTTTTTTCGAGTTTAGCAAATGTGCGTACCGACGTTGCCGTTTATCCGACGAATGACGGTACTGACTTTTATCTTTTTGCGGATTTAGGTTTCCGCTCAAGCGTTACCCGCCTTTTACCGCTCGTGTTAAAATGTAATCCGCACCTTTTTATTGATGCCGGTCTTGGCGATATTGAAATTTGCAAGGACAGTGCGGGAAAGTATTTCACCTACGACCTCATGGGAGGAACGGTTATCTTTTTCCGTTTTTATAAAAACTTGGTTCTTGTAAAAATTACCGCACATACGGAAGAGAGCGATTTTACCGCATGCATAAAAGAAAACGATTATAAATTCCGAAAAGCCTTAATTGCCGATTTGCAAAAAAATAAAAAAGGAACGATAAATATATTAGCCGATTTAAACGAAGTGATGCCGAGTTTAACGCCGTCGAAAGGTTTGATGGCGAATATCCTCAATGAAATTACCTTTTCGGAACGGAGTAATGTTAATTTTATTCTCAAAAACGATTCAATCAAAATCGGCGGCGATTTAAAACTCCATACCGAAAGCGGCGAACTCAAAAATATTTTCGCGAATAAAGCTTCCGTGCCGAAAGTGCTTACCCGCATTCCCGAAACGGTTGAATATTTTACGCTTTTAAATTTTTCTACACCCGATGAACTTTTGAAAAACTTGCAACCTTTTTTTACCGATGAGATAAAAGCGGCATATAAAAATGCGGATAAACTGACAAAAAACTTATTGGGCGCTCCGATTGAGCAGCTGATGCTTTCTTGGATCGGTGAAGAAGCGGGCGTGTTTGCGCTCGACTCGATTTCCGCCCCGGTGTTTTTTACTTCGATACAAGATAAACAGGCGTGCAATGCGTTTTTTGAAAAACTGTTTGCGTCCATGTTGATAGATCAAAATTCAACAACGGTCGTTGACGGAATTCGAATTTCACGCATTGTGTTTCCGCCTGCAATTACATTTTTGCTGAAATTGCTCCGTATTGATTTACCGAGACCGTTTTATTTTATTGATGACGGTTTTGTGTTTTTTTCGGAAAGTGCGGAAGGCATTGCAAAGTATAAGGCCGCATATAAAAACGGGGACACCCTCACCAAAAACGAGACTATAAAAAAAATGCTGAAAAATATTTCATCTGAAACTTCGTTTTTGTTGTATTACGATTTGGATCGAAGCATTCCGTTTTTTATGCAGCAAAATAAAATGCTCGGAAAATTTCTTTCGCATTACGGAACCGGTATTTTATCGTTCAACTTAAAAGGCGGAAATGAATCCGCTTTTACTTTTTATGCCGTCCAAAAAGAGCGACAAGCACTCAAAGTGATTTCCAGTTTTCCCAAGCAAGTAAGCGGAAAACTCTACGGCTCGCTGTATGCGGCAAAAACAAAAGGCGGTGTGCCGTATGTGTTTTGGTCAATGGGAGAAAAACTTTTTTCGTATAACACGATTGAAGATCGAATCAGCGAAATAAAAACCGATTCAAAGACGACTATTACGCTTGAACTGGAAGGCAATAACCTCAAAGCGGTTTGGGCTTTATCCAAAAACGGCACGGTGTACAAAATGAATGAAAACCTTGAATCGCTGCGTTCGCCGGTTTTAACCGGAAAAAAAAGTGTCGGGGAACTGCTCGTCCTGCCGAACGGCGCGTGTGCTTTTTCTTTGCGGGATGAAGCAAAGCTCGCGTTGGTAAACGCTTCGGGCGAAGTGCGCCTTTCGGATGACATCGACGCAAAAATGACTGCGGCGCCGCTTTTGTATAAAAGCGACATATTGATTGCTTTGCCGCGAAGTTTTGACAGCCAAGTGTATTTTTTACAAACCGACGGAACGGGCTGCCGTACGCCGATTGAACTTGACGGAATTTCGGCGGTACAGCCGGTGATTTTTGAAGGTGCAAAACGGGCTGCACTGATGGCAAACTTTACCGAATCGGGCGTATACACCTTGCACGATTTTAGCCGTGAAGACAGTGTCGTACAACGGTATGAAAAAGAGCTGGGCTTTTCCGTTCGTGTACAGCCGGTGTATTCAAAGAGTTTAAACAGTTTCTTTGTGCTGGATACCGCAGGTGTTTTGCACCGCTTGGAAGTTGACGGCTCGGAAACGGCGTTCGTGAAACTTCCGCACTATGCCGATGATATGCAACTGACGCTCCGCGATATTACCGCCGACAATCAGGACGAAGTTTTTGTCTCGGGAGGCGGTAACGCCGTGTATGCGTATTCACCGCAGCTTGCTTTGCTGAACGGCTTCCCCGTTTCAGGAATGAGTAATCCCGTATTCTTCGATGTGAACGGAGACGGCACGGAAGATATTCTCACGTTTGGGATTGACAGTAAACTTTCGGCTTTCACCGGTTTCGGAAACTAAATAGTAGTAATGCAGTAAAAAATTATTGACGGTTGTGCCGATTTTCAGTATACTTTTTTTATGAGCGAAAAAATATATATCGTAACCGGTATGTCCTGCGCGGCATGTTCCGCCCGCGTTGAAAAAGCTGTATCCGGTGTGAACGGAGTTCGGTTTTGTCAAGTGAATTTACTGACCGGTAAAATGCACGTGCGATATGACGAAACCGCCTGCACCGATGACACTATCATTGCTGCGGTCAAAAAAGCGGGCTATGCTGCCGTACCCGATACCGCGAAGGCGGAATCGAAAGTACTGCCACATCAAAAAAATAGTGCCGACGATGTGGGTGATTTAAAAATGCGGCTCATCGTTTCTCTGTGTTTTTCCGTACCGCTTTTTATTATTTCGATGGCGCCAATGGTTCACCTGACGCTTCCGGTGTTTAATCCGAGCCGACCGCTCACCTTTGCGTTTATGCAGTTTTTGCTGCTCGTGCCGATTGTCGTGGTTAACCGCGCACTGCTTGCCAACGGAATAAAACTTTTGGCTGCCTTTGCGCCGAATATGAATTCGCTCATTGCGGTCGGCAGCATCGCATCGCTTGTGTATGGACTGACTACCTTGTTTAAAATTTTCCACGCATTTGAGACGGGACTTCCGCTTGATGAACAGCTCCTGCATCATTTGTATTTTGATTCCGCTTCGATGATTTTAACCTTTGTTACGCTGGGAAAATTCATGGAAGCGAAAGCCAAGAAAAAAACATCCGATTCGGTAACGGCGCTTTTAAATTTGGTGCCGAAAAAAACAACGGTGATTCGGAACGGCATAATGGAAGAAATTCCGAGCGAACAAATTTTGGTATCGGATATTCTTTTGGTGCGTCCCGGTGAAACAGTCCCCGTTGACGGTGTTATCGTGGAAGGAATTTCCGACTTTGATACATCCGCCATTACCGGAGAAAGTCTCCCCGAAACGAAAGAACAAAACGATTCGGTGATCAGCGGCAGTATCAATGTTACCGGTGCGGTAAAAATGAAAGCGGAGAAAGTCGGAGCGGACACGACGCTTGCGCACATTATTGCAATGGTGGAAGAAGCGTCGTCTTCAAAACCTGCTATTGCAAAACTTGCCGACACGATCAGCCTTTTTTTTGTACCGGCGATTATTGCCATTTCGCTCGTTACTTTTTTCGTGCAGTTTTTTATCACGAAAAATTTTCCGCAAAGTTTTTCCCATGCGGTTTCCGTCTTGGTGGTTGCCTGTCCCTGTGCACTCGGATTGGCAACGCCGACTGCGGTTATGGTCGCCGTCGGGGAAGCTGCCCGTCACGGCATTTTGGTAAAAGATGCCCAGTCACTTGAAAGTTTCAGTAAAGTGAAAGCGGTTGTGTTTGATAAAACCGGAACGCTGACCACCGGTAATTTGGAACTTGAAACAATTGAAGTGTTTGATTCTCGTTTCAGTGAAAGCGATATTTTACAAATTGCGGGAAGCTGTGAAACCTATTCGGAGCATCCGGCGGCAAAAGCGATTGTGCAGGCAATGCAGGAAAAAAATATTTTCCCGCTTGCAGTAACCGGTTTTCGTGTCCTTCCCGGAAAAGGCATTGAAGCGGAAATTGTCGCAGAGCAAACGGTTCCGGAAATGGAAGCGATTGCTTCGTGCTTGGGGAAAAAAATACATATCGGCAATGAAAAAGTTTTGTCCGATTTAAACATTGAACCGCCGGTCTTCAATGATAAAAAAAATTATCAAACGGTTATGTATGTGATTATTGAGCGGAAAATTATCGCCCGTCTTGCTGCCCGTGATACGGTAAAAAATTCAGCGAAAGAAACAATTTCCTTTTTAAAAAATAACGGAATACAGACTGCAATGCTCACCGGTGATAACGCTCAAACTGCGGAACGCACTGCACGAGAGTTGGAACTCGACGGTTTTAAATCGCAGCTTCTCCCCGGTGAAAAACAACAGGCGCTTACCGAAATTAAAAAGGAAACGAACGGTCTCGTTGCATTTGTCGGGGACGGCATTAACGATGCGCCGACGCTGGCAAGTGCCGATATCGGACTTGCTCTGGGAAGCGGAACCGACATTGCGATTGGAAGTGCGGACGCGGTGGTAATTAACGACAGCCTTTTGACGGTTGCCGCATTTTTTGACTTGAGTAAGCGCACGATGCGAACAATCAAGCAAAATTTATTTTTTGCGCTTTTTTATAATTCGCTTTGCGTGCCGATTGCGGCGGGAGTATTTACTGCGGTCGGAATAACGATGAATCCCGGTTTTGCTGCATTTGCGATGAGTCTCAGTTCCGTAACCGTAACGGTAAACGCGCTGCGTTTGAAATTATTTACGCCGACGGTGAACTTAAACCTAAAAGAAAAACGGATACGTCCGAAGGAGTTTACGATGAAAGAAACGGTTTTATTTGTTGACGGAATGTCGTGCAGCCATTGCCAAGCCCGTGTTGAAAAAGCCTTGCAGGAATTGGAAGGTGTAACGGCTTATGTTGACCTTGAAAAAAAGAATGTGCGGATTACGCATCCCGAAAACATGCCGATTGCATCGCTGAAAGCGGCAATCGAAAATGCCGGTTATTCGGTAGTCGGGTAGGGGCGCATTTTCGAAAAATGCCCGGTAAATAATTCTGCGCGGTGCTCCCGTGTACCTTTAAGGAAACGCTGATTAAAGGCTTGACGCCGTTTAACAGCGTTTCCTAATTGTTTCTCAATGTTCAGTATAATAAGGTAGATTCTGAACATTTGCGAAACAATAAATTTTAAAGGTGGGCACTGATTAATTCTCGATTGAATTAATCAGTACCTCCAAAAGTTTGGTAAATTTTTAAAATTTCTCGGCAAATATTTTAAAATATTTGGTAAATAATTTTAATTATTTGGTAAATATTTGGAGGAACTGCGGTAAAAATCGTTTGAGATGCGCATATCTTTTTACCGAATGAGACAATTTAGCTGCACGGTGATATTGCATAAAAACGGTATTTATGATGGTATAGAGAAACGCTGATTAAAGGTTTTACACCATTAACAGCATTTCTCTATTGTTTCTCAATGAGTATCTGATCATTTGCGAAACAACGATTTTAAAGGTGGGCACTGAAAAGTAGTCTTTTAAAAACATCAGTTTTTAAAAG
>CALDWC010000108.1 GCA_937923945.1 uncultured Treponema sp. | reverse complement strand
GAGAAACAATTAGGAAACGCTGTTAAACGGCGTCACGCCTTTAATCAGCGTTTCCGGTTCAGACTTTTTCTCAGGTTGAGAAAAAGTCTGAACCGGAAAGCGATATTTTAAAGCGGCAAATATGCTTTGAGCAGATTGAGCCTTGTCCGGTAGTATGTTTTTTCTTTTTCGTTGAACAATCCGTCAATAAAATTTTGATCAAGGCGTTTCATAACCAAGCCATGTTCATTTTTGTATACGGTAACCGGAATAGCACGGAGTTCGTAGTCATTCAGAATTTTTCCGTCGCGTTTGTGCAAAGTCAGTTGCAAGAGCACCGCATCGCCGGTGTACTCGCGATAATGCTTCGGATTTTCGTAATTCGGTTTCATTCGTTGACCTGAAATAAAATTTCCCATTGAATACATAAAAAAGTACGAATGCAAACCGAAATTTCCGTCATTAAGCTGAGCCTCCAATAACGGCGAGCGGGTACTTTCAACTTTTTCCCATGTTTGCATCACATGCGGGTGACTCGCACAAATAATATCGACGCCTGCATCACCAAGTCGTTTGAACCAGCGTTTTTTTTCGGTACTCACGTTAAAACCGTACTCGGCTTCCGCCACGTGCAAGGTTAAAATCAGTATATCGCACGGGTATTTTTCCCTCATTTCACTAATCCGCTCCAATAAAAGCGTTCTCCCTTCCGCAGTCGGCTCAGAATAATACAGATAGTGCTTGGAATCGCCGTAACTGTTTAACAACTCCGTAACGGAAAGAAAGAGAAGGGTAAAGCCGTTTTTTTCAATAATTACCGGCTCCCACGCATCGGTTTTTGTCTTTTTTAACCCTGAATAATAAATCCGCCGTCCGTTCGTTTTATATTCGGCTTCAAGCGTTTCAAAACTGGTAATCGAACCTGCAATTCCGCTTTTTCCTTGATCGTTCGTGTGATTATTCGCCAAGGCAAACACATCAAAACCGCTGTCAATTGCTGCCCGTATGTATGAGCGGTGAACGTTAAAGCTGGGATAGCTTGAAAGCGGCTTTTCTTCACACACCGGCATTTCGATATTACAAAACGAAAGATCATCCTGCAAAAGAATATCCGCCAAATCGGTATAAATATGCCGGTAGTTTTTCATCATAAAATTGACGTCATGCGCCATTAAATCTCCGGCAAAGGTAATCGTGAGATTTTGGGACTGTTCAACGGGGGATTCTTGCGAAATACCGTTTTCCGTTTCGTTCTTTTTTTTGGAAAAATCACCGCTTTCGCAGGCAAAACAGAAAATAATGCCACAAAAAAGCCAAATTTTTATAATTTTTTTCATAATATAGTCCCATTATACGTTGACAAGAAAAATTTTTCAATGTACAATATAGATAGTACTTTAAAAAGTGCATAATTAAATTTAACCGTTTTCCATTATTCGGTATCTATTTTTGTCGTTTTATCAATAAAACCAATAGATTTACGATAACGCTAAATTGGGCTAAAACCTTTAAGGAGAATTGTATGGCAACAAGTGCAAAACAAAAATTTGTTTACTTTTTCGGAGACGGAAAGGCTGAAGGAAGTGGTGACATGAAAACTTCGCTGGGCGGTAAAGGCGCCGGCTTAGCGGAAATGACGCGATTAAATCTGCCTGTTCCGGCAGGATTTACCATTACGACAGAAGTGTGTCAGGAGTATTACACGAACGGAAAAAAATACTCAAAAACGGTCAAAGACGAAGTAGAAGAAAATCTTACCAGACTTGAAAAAGTTACCGGAAAAACATTAGGCGATAAAGACGATCCGCTTTTAGTTTCGGTTCGCTCCGGAGCAGCTATTTCGATGCCTGGTATGATGGAAACCATTTTGAATTTAGGATTAACCGATGTGTCCGTTGAAGGTTTGGCAAAAAAGACCTCAAATAGACGGTTTGCTCTTGATGCATACCGGCGGTTTATCATGATGTACGGTTCGATAGCAATGGAAATTCCGCGGGAAGAGTTCGATAAAATTTTTGAAGGCATTCGCGAAAAACAAACACGGAATAGGTTAGGGCGGGCCGAAGATAAAAAAGTTCATGACAGTGAAATGGATGAAAACGAACTTGAAACGGTTATTACCCGATTTAAACAGCTTTATAAGAAGCAGCTTGGTACGGACTTTCCGCAGGATCCGAAAGATCAGCTTTGGGGAGCAATTTCCGCCGTATTCGGTTCGTGGATGGCGGATAAAGCGGTAACGTATCGCAAAGTTGAAAATATCACGGGTCTTGCCGGTACAGCCGTAAACGTCATGCAGATGGTCTTCGGTAACAAAGGAGATACTTCCGGTACGGGCGTTTGTTTTACCCGTGAACCGAACACCGGTGAAAACGCATTTTTCGGTGATTACTTAATCAACGCACAAGGTGAAGACGTTGTTGCAGGAATCAGGACGCCGATGCCGTTATCGCAGTTTGCAAAAGTTGATAAAAAATCCTATGACGAGTTGGTAAAAATACGCAAAACGTTGGAAGATCACTACAAAGATATGCAGGATATGGAATTTACCGTCGAAGAAGGTAAGCTCTACATGCTGCAGTGCCGAACAGGAAAAAGACTTCCCGCAGCGGCATTTCAAATGGCAGTTGACATGGTAAATGAAAAACTCATTACCAAAGAAATGGCGGTTTCGCGTATTAAAGCGACAGATATTGAAGGCGTGTTCTATGATACATTAGATACCAAAAATGCCGAGTTAAAAAAATCCTACTGGTTTTCCGGTATTCCGGCCGTTCCGGGAGCCGCATGCGGAAAAATCTGTCTTTCTCCTGAAGCCGTGCATGAAGCGGTTAAAAACAAGGAACATGCAATTTTAGTTCGGCACGAAACCAGTCCTGAAGACGTCGCCGGTATGCATGCCGCAAAGGGTATTTTAACTGCTTCGGGCGGAAAAACCAGTCACGCGGCAGTTGTTGCTCGCGGTTGGGGAAAATGCTGCGTTGTCGGCGCGGAAACCTTGAGTATCGATTATGAGAAAAAAGAGTGCCGAAACGGCGATTTTGTACTCAAAGAAGGCGAGTACATTACGCTGGACGGAAACACCGGTAAAGTATACCGCGGAAACTTCCCGTTGATTAAACCGAAACTCGGTGCCGCGTATAAAACGATTATGCAGTGGGTTGATGAAATCCGCAAAATCAAAGTTTTTGCAAATGCCGACAGTCCGCTTGATGCGAAAAACGCACGTGAGTTGGGTGCGCAAGGCATCGGGTTGTGTCGCACCGAGCACATGTTCTTTAACAATGCTCAGGGAAAAGCGGATCCGAAACGTATTTTAGCGTTACGCCAAATGATTATTGCAAAAGATACGGTCGGTCGTGAAAAAGCACTTAAGAAAA
Organism: uncultured Treponema sp.; assembly: GCA_937923945.1. Taxonomy (GTDB): domain Bacteria; phylum Spirochaetota; class Spirochaetia; order Treponematales; family Treponemataceae; genus Treponema_B. The sequence continues at coordinate 928 of CALDWC010000108.1, read as the reverse complement.
TTTTACCGATTCAAACCCGCGACTTTGAAGGAATTTTCAAAGCGATGGACGGTTCACCGGTAACCATTCGCTTAATTGATCCGCCGCTTCACGAATTTTTGCCGCATGACACGGAAGGACAAAAAAGCTTGGCGGATGCCCTGCAGCTGCCGTTCGGTGAAATCAAGGAACGTGTTGACCAATTGGCGGAAGCAAATCCGATGCTGGGACACCGCGGTTGCCGTCTTTTAGTTACCTATCCGGAAATTTTGCGTATGCAGGTTACGGCAATTATTTCCGCCGCGTGCAATGTCCAAAAGAAGGGCATCACCGTACATCCCGAAATTATGATTCCGCTCGTTATTGACGGAAAAGAGTTTTCTCAACTGGAAGCTCAGGTGCGGCAGGTTGCTGAAAAAGTAATGAAAGACAAAGAAGTTACCGTTAAGTACGAAGTCGGTACGATGATTGAAACACCGCGAGCGACGTTAGTTGCCGACAAAATTGCCGAAAAAGCGGAGTTTTTCTCATTCGGTACCAACGACTTAACGCAAATGACTCTTGGGTTGAGCCGTGACGACGCAACGAAGTTTTTACCGTTTTATGTTGATGAAACCAAAGCGGGTGTTTTCAAGGCGGATCCGTTCCAAACCGTTGATACGGCAGGTGTCGGCGAATTGATTAAAGGTGCAATTCAACGCGGCCGCAATACCAATGCAAAGTTGCGAATCGGCGTTTGCGGCGAACACGGCGGTGATTTAACATCAGTGAAGTTTTTCTGCAAAATCGGAGTAGATTACGTTTCGGCGTCTCCGTACCGCGTACCGATTTCCCGTCTAGCGGCGGCACAAGCAGAGATCGAACGTAAGCAAAATGAAAAAAAACGCTAAAAGAAGGCACTGATTAATTCAATCGAGAATTGAGGGCATCTCTAAAACCTCGGGTTAGA
>CALDWC010000107.1 GCA_937923945.1 uncultured Treponema sp. | reverse complement strand
ATTTTAAAGGTGGGCACTGATTAATTCTCGATTGAATTAATCAGTGCCTCCATAAGCGCCGTGTTTCCCATTTTGCCGTGTGTAAACATCAGTTTAAAAACCCAGTCTTTTTTCGGGTCTACATCATGTTCATTTTTCATTAAAACCTCCGAACATAAAAAAGCCGGCATAAAATCTTATGTCGGCTTCCTCTATAAATATAGCCGAAAAAATTAAAAAAGTGTGTGTTTTAGAAAAAAGTTGTGATTTTTTATGTTTCCGGCAACTGCTGTATTCGCTTCATTGAGGAAAGACTTACGGAAACGCTGATTAAAGGCTTAGTACCGTTTACCGGCGTTTACAGATGCCCTCAATTCTCGATTGAATTAATCAATGCTTCCTTAAAACAAAATATTTATAATCACTCATGAGCCACACTAATATTCATCAAAATTGATACTGATGAGTTTGACTTATTTTTTATACGCTTTTATTTTGCCGGAATATTCATCCAAAAGTTTTCTCGAATACTTTTTTTCACGCCTTGAATCTCTCACTTCTTTCCAGAGAATGGAAGCCACTTTTAGCTTGTTGAAATACTCGGCGCTGCATTCATCGGCACAAAAATCTTTCAAAAACTGATTCCACTGACAAGCGGAATGGTCATATTTTGCGTAATCTAATTTTCCATAATATACTCCCAACATATCTTGAATCGTAAAATTTAAATCATTTTCACTTTTTACTTTTCTCCAAACTGTAGCCATATCAGCAGTAAATTTAAATGGAGCAACTCCTGTTAAACGGGAAAAGTACGTTCTGAATTTTAAATTGAAAGAAAAACCGCATTCAAGTAAGGGGGTGTGTAAGGTTATCATAGCATTATGATTATTCTTGGATAATTTTGAAGAGCTTTTACTCTTTTGAATTCTATTGCCCGCAAAATATTGCTCAATACTGTAATTCATCTCCTGCTTCGTTCCTCGATATTCCAATCCGAGCAATCGACATATTTGTGAGAGTTCTTCACGGTACCAATAATAACTATTAAATTCTTCAAAAGATTTTATGTCTTTAAAATCAGGCCTTTTTGTTTCCACATTTTTACCCATACATAAAAAATGTATTTCTTGTAATCGAAACCCATATTTCAATAATTGAATATTCTTAGTTTTAATGAAGTATACCGCAATGGCAAGTCTTCGTCAATAAATACTGCCGTAGACAAAATGTTTTTATAGTCGGGGTAATTTTTGACAAATCAAAACCGGAAAGCTGAAAAAATTAAATCGTGGGTCAAAGTCAATTTCACGAGCTAAAATAAAAAGCACCGCCGCTACTTTCAGAGCTGTTTTTAAAGCTTCTGTTTTGTATAAATATTCTCACGCATTGATTGCCGTAAAAACGCGTGCACATTTTAGATAGTCTTTGATGACGTTGTAGCTAATCGAGAAAAGTATATCCTCCGTCAGCTATATTTTTATCTGTGAGTATGAGTGCCAAAAAGCACCTCAATCCCAAGATCCTTCAGATATTTTTTCATATCATCTTTTTTCTTACAATTAGTCTGCTCCATACAAATTCCGATGTGAACCTTTTCTATATTCTCTTTTTTAAGGCGCAGGGCTTTTTCTAAAAAACCCTTATCATCATTAATTTTAACTTCTTCACAGGCGGAACACCTAAAAAAAGCACCAAGTTCAACTTCTTCTCCCTCATACTGCTTAAAAGCATGAGTCTTGCCGTTAAAAGCATTAAGGCAACTGCAACCCGCACAAACTTTATTTGCTTTTTCACACACCATTATACCAATCTTTTTCATGTAATGACCTCCGGTTGAAACATTATTCTATGTCTTCCAAATCTATCGGTAAAAACTTCAGCATCAACTCCGTAGACTTCTTTAATAAATTCTTCAGTGAGCACCTCGCTCGGTGTCCCCTTCGCAACAATGCTTCCATCTTGTATTGCAAAAATTTTATCGCAGTAAAGAGAGGCAATATCTAAATCATGTATGGCAGAAATAATTGTCTTGTCTAATTTCTTTACGATATTCATCATATGGATTTGATAATTTATGTCCAAATGATTGGTTGGCTCGTCTAAAATAAGTATAGGAGTATCTTGACAAAGCGCCCTTCCAAGAATCACTCTTTGTCTCTCTCCTCCTGAGAGTGTGGAAAAGTTCCTATCGGCAAAATTTTCCATTCCTACAATCTTTAATGCTTCATAAACCCTATCAAAATCATCTTTCGTGTCTCTCTCTAATAATTTTTTATAAGGAGTTCTTCCCATTAACAAAATATCCTTTACTTTAAAGTCAAAAGAATAATAATTATGTTGAGATACAACACTTAACAGGGTTGAAGTTTCGCGATAAGAATATCTGTTTAAAGGAAGACCGCGTAAATTAATTTCTCCGGAATACTTATCAATTATTCTATATATGCATTTTAAAAAAGTGGATTTACCGCTGCCATTAGGTCCGATAATTCCAATAAACTCGCCATCATTTGCTTCAAAGTCAATTCCCTTTAATATCTCTTTTTCGCCTAAAGATACTCTAACTCCCTTTGCTGTAATTTCCATCAATGGCTCCCTCCGAATCCGTATTTCTTTTTAGCCATTAAATATATAAAGCAAGGTGCACCAATCATGGACGTGAGAATTCCGATGGGAAGTTCTCTCCCCGGCAAAACTACACGACAGAGAACATCTGCCCAAAGCAAAAAAACTGCACCCAGTAAAGCACTTATAGGAATCAATTTTTTATGATCCGAACCGAATACCATACGCACTTGGTGGGGAATAATAAGTCCAACAAAACCAATAGTACCCGCAGCATATACTATAAATCCGGTCATAAGCGAGGAAACCAAAAGATATAATTGCCTGAGTCCGGAAGGATTCATGCCGAGCGTAATAGCAGTGTCGTCTCCAAGAAGCATGATATTTAATCTGCGAGATTGAGTTAAAAAAAATATAACGCCAAACACGGTAATCAAAAACAGGACCTTATTAATCTTCCAATTCGCACCTGCAAGACTTCCCATCATCCAATATGCAATATCTCTCATACCTTCTCTATTAGGAGAAAAATAAATTACAAAACTGGCAAAGGCATTACAAAGTGCTCCTAATGCTAGACCGGATAAAAGTAGTTTTACCGCATCAGAGCGTCCTCCTACATTGCTCAGTAAAATCACCATGAGAGAAATAATAAAAGCCCCCAAAAATGCCATTATTCCTATAAAATTTCCTCCCAGTGTATTTCCGAAGCCCAACATTATAGCAAGAGTTGCACCGAGAGAAGCTCCGGAAGAAATGCCAAGAACATACGGCTCAGCCAATGTGTTTTGCACGGTGGCTTGCATCACCGCCCCGCAGATTGATAAAGAAGTCCCTACCATAATTGCAAGTACTAATCGCGGAAACCTTATGAGCCAAACCACATCATCTATCTTTCCTTCGGGCTTTTTTGCATTTAAACCGCTAAAAAGAAAGCTACTTTCCTTAAAATGGTATAGAATCACATTCTTTACCTCTTTATAAGGAATTTTTACCGTGCCTAAATTTATCGAAAAGAACAAAGAAAAAACTACAAATAGTATTAAAATAATGAGGCAAGTCCAAAAATAAGAATTTTTATTATTCATCGCCGTACAAATCCGGATACAGAGCCTTCCCAATTAAATTTAAACCGTATTTTGTCCTTACACCGCTGGTATAAACGTATGAAAGAGGAACCAAATAACAATCATTATTCTTAACAGCTGTCAAATTAGCATATGCGGGATCTTCCGTAACTTTCTTTAATTTTTCTCCTGTACCGTCTTTATCGCTCCCTATTACAAATAACACCTCCGGATTGACGTTAATCACATCTTCCTTACCGATATTTCTGGGTACATCCGGCAATTCACCGCCCATTTTTATAACCATATCACCTGCCAGCGTATTTTTTCCATAATTCCAAATGGAATCCCTCATGTTTTCAATAACAAGGCAAGTACGTTTTTTTTGTCCCTTAGTTCTTTCAGTAATACTTTGAACTTCCGCTTTCATTTCAGAAACTAACTGATTTGCGCGATCCTCAACATCGAAAATTTTTCCTATATTGAGGATATCGGTATATTCATTTTCAAGTGATTTTTGCTCACGAACATCGTTTGAATTGAGTGCAATATAGGTTCCTACGCCCTTGTCGTTCCAATATCCTACATCACCAATAGTTTTGTCGGAAAAAGAGGACTTCCACGCTAAGATAAAATCGGGATCCAACATAACTGCAGTTTCCTTACTCATTGCAGCATTCGAATCTTTAAAATCATTATAATACGATGCGTTCTTTTTCATCTTTGCAAGCTCAGGTTTTAATTCATCAAGAACCGAATCTTCATTCATTCCTACTGCACAAATCACCCTATCTCCAAGTCCCAATTTTAGCAAGGTTTCCAGTGAATTGGACCAAAAGGTGAGCACTCTTTCCGGTGCTTTTTCATAGGTAAATTCTACTTCTTCTTTACTAAAATTTACATTTTTAATCGTAACCGGATAATGTCCTGTTTGTGCCGTTTCTACATCAGATTGCACATCCGTTGTTTCCGACTCTCCAACGTTTTTGTTTTTCTCTTTATTATTTCCGCAAGATAAAAACAAAAACGCAAGTAACATCATCGCTACAATAATTCTGATAGTCTTTTTCATATTTTCCTCCGTAAAACAAAAAAACGCATTGGTGACCCAATGCGTTAACAAAATAAAGCTTGTCTTGAGTCCGAAAACGAAGCTTTTGTAACAAATATTTTCGTAATCCGACTTGCAATTGCTCACGGTAGCGTTCCTGCGCAGGATTTTCACCTACTTCCCGAAAATATCCGTTTGATAAATTACTATTATTGTATATTTGTAGAAAAAAAAAGCAAGTGTTACTAAATATTTTTTTTATTATTTGTATCATTATCAAGTATTTTTGGCAAGAGCTATTAAAAAACAATATGTTTATGTTATGAGATTGTGTCCTTTTTCAATATGCCGGTAAACGGCGTCAAGCTTTTAATCAGCGTTTCCTTACCTATGTGAAAGGTATGTTCCACATTACACCGAACTTTTGATTTCAGATGTTTTTCTTTTCTGTCGCGCCGCTTATAAATATTTCCAGATAAATAAAACTTTGAAATATGCAATCAAACTTTATAAAATAATATACTTTATTTTATAAAGTACTTGACAAAAAAAAGTATAGTTACTATAATTTATCTGATATAAGGATATACGCTTTATGAAAAAGATTTTAGCATTATGTTTATTTTTGTGTGCTTTCGGATTATACGCAGAAAGTGCAGCGTCAAAAGATGCTTTTGGAGTCGGGCTCGATTTTGCACTGAATGCCAACGGCGCCACTGATTTTGGGATGTCGGCAGGGATAACGGCTCCCTGGTTTTTTGGAAATCACTTTTCGTTTAAAAGTAACGGAGGAATATTTTTCCGTAAAAATGCCGACCGGAAAACTTATTACCAAGTAGACTTTTACTTTATGGGCGGTTCTTTGATGGAAAGTGCGAACATTCGTCTTTACGGCGGAGGCGGTCCCATTTTTGTGTTTCCCGCTTCAGCGGATGAAAAAAAAGTCCTTTTCGGTGGCGGCGGATTTTTCGGCTTTGAGTTTTATGTCGCTCCGGAGCCGACCGGCTTTTCGTATTTTATCGAGCTGGGTGGAAGTGGATTTGCTACAAAGAAAAGTTTCGATATAAACGGCTTTACTGCAAAAACAGGATTTCGATATTGTATTCCGGTACAAAAGTAATTCAAGGAGCAAAATAATGTCTGAAATGAAAGATTTTGAAATTGAAAAACGCCTTGCGTTAATAGCGGATTTAGCTGAAGATGCACAAGCCGACATCGAAGAAATGCTCCTACCCTTTTTGCTGTACGGACTTGCAGTTCCGGCGGGAACCGGATTAAGTTGGTATTTGGGATATATCGGGCAAGGAAAATTTATTTGGGTTTTGTGGTTTGTCTTGATGGCGATTTGCCCTCTCTGTTTGAACATCTATTATCGGCGAATATCGAAGACAAAAATTAAAAGAGTGTCCGATACTCTCTTTTCGGTTTTATGGGGATCAATCACCGGTGGAATAGTTTTAAGCTTTGTTCTTGCGATTTTAGAAAAACTTACGTTTAATGCTGTGTTTTTTATAATCGCACTTCTCCTTGCGATAGGATGTATTACGAGCGGGGCAATCATACAAAAAAAATGCAGACTGGTATTATTTGTCATTGCCGGCGGCTGGGTACTCAGCGCTGTTGCTTGTCTTTTTGTAAGCGACAGTTTTATCGCTCCGCTGATTATCGGAATAGCGGCTTTTTCCTTGTTTGCCGTTCCCGCAGCTATTGTGTTGCTGCACAACAGAAAAAAGAAGCGGGTATAACATGAACGATCGTACGTATGAAGAAAAAAATTTTGATCATAGTTTGTTTGATGAACTTTTATCTTCACGATTACGCCTTGCAGTTATGTCCGTTTTGCTCGGCTGTAAAAAAATAGAGTTTACGCTCTTGCGGGAAAAAGTGGCTGCAAGTGATGGAAATTTAGCCGTTCATTGCAAAAAGCTTGAAGAGGCAGGCTACATCACTTCGGAAAAAACATTTGTTGACCGCAAGCCTTTGACGTTATATGCGGCGACTCCAAAAGGCCGCCGTGCGGTAAAAGCCTATGCCGAACACCTTGCGGCACTGCTGAAATAGGTGAATAAATATTGCAAAGATAAAGCGGTGCAGGGAGTCGTTGATATCTATATGAATGTTGATCTTAATAAGTGGCACTTATGGAAATAAAACGGTACCTCCTAATATTCAAAACAAAATTTTTTAAAGCACATTATATTATGAGGCTAAAAGTGTTGCCTTTGTGTGGTAGATTGGGATTTTCCGCTCAATGCCATTGATAGTATTACGGACTTATTGCCGGCAGTATCACAAACTTGTCTACAAAAACGCAGTGAGTTTTCCCCTAAAACTCACTGCGAATCTACCCGAATTCCAGTGAGAATTGAGGGCATCTTTCAAAAATGTCCAGCGTCACTTATACTGAACATTGAGAAACAATTAGGAAACGCCGGTAAACGGCGTCAAGCCTTTAATCAGCGTTTCCGATAGTATTCTTTAAACCAAGCGCAAAATTTTTCCAACCCGGCATCAAGGGACGTTGTCGGTTTCCAAGAAATCGCTTTGAATAATTTTGACGTATCGGCTGCCGTGATATACACGTCTCCGGGCTGCATCGGCAAAAAGTTTTTCCGCGCCGTTTTGCCCAAATGCTTTTCAAGCAACTCTATGAAAGCGAGTAAATTTTCAGGATGCTCGTTTCCTATATTATAAATTTCAAACGGAGCCGCCGAGGAGTCCGGTCCCGCCGCTTCGTTATCAAAGTTCGGTCGTTCTTTCGGCGGCTGCTTTGCCAAATCTAAAACGCCCCGCACAATATCATCGATATAGGTAAAGTCCCGTTTTAAATCCCCATTGTTGAATACGTCAATCGGCTCTCCCGCAAGAATGCGTTGTGCAAACTTAAAGTACGCCATATCCGGTCGACCGAGCGGACCGTACACGGTAAAAAAGCGCAGCCCCGTCGTCGGAATTTTATACAGATGACTATACGCATGCGCCATCATTTCGTTCGCTTTCTTTGTCGCTGCGTATAAACTAATCGGGTGATCGACCGCATCCCGCTCCGCATACGGCGTCTTACGATTCAAGCCGTACACCGACGAACTTGACGCAAACATAAAATGCTCCGGCTGAAACTTGCGGGCAATTTCCAGCATTGTTAAAAACCCGTCCAAGTTTGATGCTCCGTACGCAAAAGGATTTTCCAAACTGTAACGTACTCCCGCCTGCGCCGCTAAATGGATAATATAATTCACCGAATGTTTTTCTGCGGTGTACTTCGTAAAAATGCGATCGATAACTTCAAAGTTTTTTATATCTTCGCGGTAAAACTTAAAAAGGGGATGTTTTCGCAAAATACTCAAACGCATTTCTTTTAAATTTATAGAATAATAGTCATTAATCGCATCAACACCTAAAACAGCGTGTCCCTGTTCAAGTAAAGTTTTTGCAATCGAATATCCGATAAAACCTGCAACGCCGGTAATACAATAGGTCATAGTTATTTATACCTCCAATCAACCGCTTTGTCAAGATATCGGTTTGAGCGACATTCTCACTGAAACAATATCTACAATAAATCCTCAAAATACTGCTGATCGACTTGCCAACGTCCGTTTTCATAATAAAAATTTTCAACGGATGATTTTATGCTGCGCGCTTGGTGATCGGATACCATAACATAGCCCATAACCATATTGACATCGGTTACGGTAAAGTTGTAACCGTTCACTAAAAAGGTAAAACCGATCGGCGGAAAATTGGTTCGCTCTTTTGCATACCATTCATGTTCAAACGAGAGACAGCAGAGTAATCGTCCACAAGGTCCGGAAACTTTTTGCGTTAAAAGCGAAACGCCCTGTTCACGCGCCATCTTGGTAGAAACAGTCGGAAGTTTATCGCCCATACATGAACAACAACAAAAAGCCCTTCCGCACTGCCCTAAACCGCCGACAATACGAGATTCATCGCGCACGGCAATTTGGCGCAATTCAACCCGGAGTTTAAACACGGCGACTAAATCTTTTACTAACTTTCGAAAATCAACGCGATTATCCGCCGTGAAGAAAAATATGAGTTTCGGTTCGGCAGCTAAAAAATGAGAAGCGATGAGCAGCATTTTTAAAGCATTATCTGAAACTTTTTGTTTAAATATTTTATTTGCTTCGGGAATCCTATTTTTATTCTCGTAAAAACGATCCATTTCTGCTTTTGTTGCAAGCCGCTTAATGCAAATTAAATCTTTGCGTTTAATATAGTCAGGTCGCCGAAGCGAACCACCGGCAATACGGACGACATCGGCACCGTATTTTGTTTTTGCAACGACAAAATCACCGCGTTGAAAATGAGCGGTGTCATCTTCACAAGCGCCGTAATGACATTCGCGGCAATAATCCAAAACAATAGAATATACCAGATCCGGTAAATGTCCGCCGTCCGATGCATTTTCAAATTCGCAATTCAATACTTCGCCGTCAAACGCATCACGGTTTTGCGTTCGCTTACCCGTGGACGGCGGAGGTACATCATCAAAACTTTTAAAATTGTTATCAGCCAACATATTTGTATTGACTGAATTGGTTTGATTGTTAATCATATCAGCGTTTCCAAATAGGCTAGCACGTAAGAAAAAAAATGTCAAGATAAAAATATCTAATTATTTAAAATTGTTTAGAAATTTTAAAATCATACTATGAATACAAGCCACACGAACACTTGACAAAAACGACCGAGAAATACGGAGTTGTTTTTGCGTCGATCTATGAAGTTCTTGCTAATATTTTTGCCATCCGGGAGGGGGAAAACTTATTACGCTTTTTTTAATTCACACTGAGTTTTGACTTAAAACTCAGTGTGTTTTCAGTCAAATCGTACTGCGGTTTCTTATGCTTTTTTTGCACCGCTCACTATACCGATAATACCGGCAAGCAAACCGCATACAACGGCGGGAATAAACCATGCGAACCCGATATCGAAGAGCGGTAAGTTTGTTATAAAGTTCACTATACTGCGCGGAATCGCATTTTGTGCAACGGAGAAAATCGCCATGATACAGCCGATGATTGCCGTTGCGGTAACAGCTCCCCGTTTAAACCAAAAATTTGGTAGCACATTTCGCAAAAACATCATAAAAACAAGGACAATCATAATCGGGTATAAAATTTCAAGAATGGGACCTGCGATTTTGATAATTTCGTCAACGCCTTTTAATGATGTAAAAAAGCTGATGACAACAGCGATGATCGCCATAACTTTTGTCGGTACTTTGAAAAGTTTGCTGAAATAATCGATAAACGGTGCAATCAATCCAATCGCTGTCGTTAAACAAGCCAATGCTACGGAAAAACCCAAAATAACGCCGCCGATCGGTCCCCACAATGCTTGCGCTAAAAGAACTAACCGCGTTGTTCGCTCCGTTTCGATCGGAATCACGGCATTTGCTGTCGCTCCCAAATAGGTTAAACCGCCGTATACGAGCGCAAGTCCGAGACAGGCGACAATACTTGCAATGACTGACATTCTGAAAAGCGGCTTACCGTCCGTGTAACCTTTTTCTTTCATTGTGTTGACAAGCATCACCCCGAAAAGCACCGTACCGAGAGCGTCCATCGTTTGATATCCTTGCTTTAAGCCGAATTCAAAAATATTTTTTTCAATTGGAGCCGAAGTAATTTGAGCAAGCGGGGAAAAAATTCCTTTGAATATAAGGAAGGTCAATGCAATTAACAAAAACGGCGTCAAAAGTTTTCCGATTTTATCGATTATATTGTTCGGTGTAATAACGAAAATTAACGTAATTGAAAAGAATATCAGTTTCGTGATAACACCGGTAATGGATACACCGAGTCCGCTTGTACCGAAACTGCTTTGCGCAACCGGCATAATAGCGATTTCAAATGTTGTTGCGGCGGTACGCGGAATTGCATAAAGCGGTCCAATGATTAATGAAATAGTTGAAAAAAGAAGCACGGCTGCCCAACGCGGTAATCCTTCAGAAAATTTATCGGCATTTCCGTCGGCTTGTACAATCGCAATCAAACCGCAAATCGTGAGTCCGACTTCAGACAGTAAAAACCCGAAAAAACCGAGTCCCCACTGTGTCCCCGCTACGGCACCGAGTGTCGGTGGAAAAATCAAATTGCCTGCACCGAAATACATTGCAAACAAAGCAAAACCGACAAGTAAAACATCACTGACCTTTTTATGCATCCCAGCCTCCTGACTGCACTACTGTAAAATAAGAAAATCATAACGGAATATATGCCTTTTGTCAAGATATGATAGTAGCATTTAAAACTGAAAACCGTGCAAAAACCGGAAACGGGTCTTTACAATTTACGGTAAAACACGTATAATACCACGTCATATGCAACCGAAACGCTGTAAAATAGTATCAAACAAGCCTTTAATCAGCGTTCTCATAAGCGGGATAAGTAATGAAAAAAAAGCGTTTTCAATTGCAAGCCGATTTTATTGTTTTTATTGTGTTGATTTTTTTAAGCGTTGCACTGCTAGCCTTTTCGGGTGGCGGTTTTATTTCCAATTTTAAACAAGCCGGCTTTTCGTTTATTTCTCAAACGGAACGGGCTTTGTACTCGGTAACATCCTTTTTGGGCGATTCGGTCAGTGCAATTCGGGAATTGGGCGAATTAAAACAAAAATATGCGGAAGCTCAGGAAAAACTTGCCGATTATGAAATTCTACAACGGGTCAATGCCGATATGCAAGTTGAAAACAAAAAGCTGAAAAACTTGCTGGGGTTTTCGGAAAATATTTCCATAAAAAATATTCCGGCGGAAATTATTGCTTTTGATTCATCGCGCTTGTATTCGGGAATTATTATCAATGCCGGTATTAAAAAAGGCATTAAAAAAAACATGAGCGTAATTGCGTTTCAAAACGGACAGATGGGCTTAGTCGGTAAGATTGTCGAAGTCGGTCAAAATACCTCGATGATTTTACCGTTATATGATTATCAATGTTCGGTTGCCTGTAAATTGGAAGTGTCGGGTTATCGCGGCATCACGAACGGAAACGGCATTACGAACGGCGTTTTGAATATGCAATATGTCAAAAAAACCGGTATGTCGGAAATTCAAATCGGCTCAAAAGTTTTAACGAGCGGTTTCGACGACAATTCGTTTTTTCCAAAAAATATTCCGGTGGGAACGGTAACAAAAATTATTTCACACGATTATGAAACTTCAATTCAACTGGAGCTGACACCGATAATTGATTTTGATTCGGTGGAATATGTTTTTGTTTTGGATTCGGCAAACGGGTATGAGGAACTGATACCATGAAAAAAGTTGTTTTCTTTTCGGTTGTGTTTGCACTTGTTTTGTGCCTGATTGATACGGCGATTATTTCACATATTCATTTCTTTGAATGGCATCCGGAAACTGTTTTGATTTTGGTGCTTTTTGTTTCCTTTAATAACGGTTCGATGGCGGGAACGGTTGCCGCGTTTTTTGCGGGGCTTGTTTTGGACTTTTTATCGCTCGCGCCTTTAGGTTTACACAGTGCGACGTTTGTAATTATTGCTTTTATTGCGGGAAAACTGCACGGGCGATACAACCTCAACCGAGTGCTTGCCCTTGCTCTTTTAACATTCATTGCGCTCATCGTGCAATCGCTTCTTTTCTTTGTGTTACGATTTATCTTCGGAACCAATATCGCAGTCCCGCAATTTTTGCAGCTTGATTTTTGGATAAGCACGGTGGTAACGGTTATATCCGCGCCGATTCTTTTTGCAATTTTTAATCTTTTTCCAACGTTGTTGCGAGGGGATGAAACCATATGAGTGAAACCCCCGATTATAAAGAGCTGGTAACAAAAAAGTTGAAAGTTATCGATTTAGTCAGAATCGTAATGATGGTGCTTTTTACAACGCGACTTTTTTATATCCAAATTGTTAACGGCGAAATTTTTCAAAGCCAAAAACAAAAAAACTATCAACGCTCAAAATTAATTCCGGCACAGCGCGGCGAAATTTTTGACAGAAACGGTGATGTGCCGCTCGTTGCCAATGTTGACTCGTTCGCTGTTGACGTTATTCCCGGTGAAATTGAAAGCGAGCAGTTTGCAACTGTGATTACAAAACTTGCCGCGATTTTAAAGGTACCGGTTTCAACGATACAAAAAAAAATACCGCCGACGGTTCGAACTTCCTTTCAGAGCTTTGAAGTAAAATCGAGTGTACCGTATGAAGCGGTGGTCGCTTTGGCGGAAAATGCCGAAAGTTTACCGGGTGTATACTGGCGTTCCAAGCCCTTGAGAAATTATTTGGCGACCGGGTCGTTTTCCCACTTTATCGGCTATGTCGGTGATATAACTGCAGAGGAATTAAAACGGTATTATAACAAAGGTTACACGGCAACAAACATAATCGGAAAAACCGGTATTGAAAAACAATATGACGAACTTTTAAAAGGAACGGACGGACGTGAAATGCGAACCGTTGATGTGTTTGGACGGAACATTCCGAACTCGACGAAAATCGAACCACCGGTAAGTGGCAAAGACTTGGTTTTGACCATTGATCGGCGTATTCAAGTGCTTGCGGAAAAAACGCTTGGTCCGCGAGTGGGTGCCGCCGTTGTCCTTAAGCCGGCAACCGGTGAAATTCTTGCGTCCGTTTCGTATCCATCGTACAACCAAAACATTTTTGTGCAGGAAAACTTCGGTAATGAATATGCAAAATTGCTCAATGATAAAAATAAACCGCTTTTAAATCGGGCGGTCGATGCGGCATACCCGCCGGCTTCGACGTTCAAAACGATGATGACGGTCGGGATTTTAAACGAAAAAGTGTTCCCGCCGGAAAAAACGGTTACTTGCTTGGGTGAAATGCAGCACGGCGATCGTATTTTCCGCTGCCATATCCGTCGTCCCGGACACGGTCCGCTAAATCTCGCCGAAGCTTTGGCAAAGTCTTGTGATATTTATTTTTGGGTGGTGTGTAAAGATTACTTGAAACTGGATAATATCATTAAATATTGTGATGCATTCGGATTCGGGAAGAAAACGGGTATTGATTTGCCGGCGGAAAGCGCAGGGCTTTTACCGACACCGGCATGGAAAGAACGACGTTTTCATGAAAAATGGCTGGACGGCGACACGATGAATATGTCGATTGGTCAGGGGTTCAACCTTGCAACGCCGCTGCAGGTTGCCGATATGATGGCGATGGTTGTCAACGGCGGAGTAATTTACAAACCGCACTTGTTGAAATCGGTTGTAGATTCGGCAACCGGTGAAACGGTTTCTGAAGTAAAACCGGAAGTTTTGCATACGCTGGATGCGCCTCCTGAAGTCTGGGAAGCAACAAAACGGGCGTTGCACGGCGTAACGCTCTACGGCGAAGCGCGTTATCCGATGAAAAACTCCTACTATAAACTGGCGGGAAAAACGGGAACCGCTGAAGTGGGTTCGTCGGATCATTGGCACTCTTGGATGGTCGCCTACGGTCCGTACGGCGCAAAACCGGAAGACACCGTCGTTGTGGCGATGATTGTTGAAGCGGTGAACGACTGGGAATGGTGGGCACCGTATGCCGCAAATATTATTTTGCAGGGAACGCTTGCCAATCAAACCTTTGACGAAGCGGTGAAAGCCTTGTCATTTGAAAATTTACCGCAAGTTAAAAAATCGCAGGAAGCTTATGAATAGAAATTTTGCCAACTTTGACTATTTGCTTTTTTTATCGGTACTTGCACTGTCCGTTATCGGGGTGCTGTTTATTTATTCATCGGGGGTAAACTCCGATGGGATTTTAACTTCTTTTGAATTTCAGCGGCAAATTATTTGGGTGTGTACCGGAATAGTCTTGCTTTTTTTGGTTGCACTTTATGATTACAATAAAGTTAAAGAATATTCCGTGATTATTTATGCGGTGGGGCTTCTCCTTTTATTGTATACGCCGTTTTTTGGTAAAACGGTAAAAGGAGCAAAAAGCTGGATCGGATTCGGCTCGTTCGGTATTCAGCCGTCCGAATTTATGAAAATTGCATATATTTTGTTTTTAGCCTTTTATCTCGACCGCTCACAAAAGGAAACGGAATTAAAACGATTTATTCGTGCGGGTGTTATTACTCTCGTTCCAATGTTCCTTATTTTATTGCAACCGGACTTGGGAACGGCGTCGGTGTATGTTCCGATTTTTTTAGTGATGTGCTATGTTGCTGGAGTTAAACTTCAGTATCTTGCATTTATATTTCTCGTCATGTTACTTGGTGTTGCGGGATTATTATATCCGATGTGGGAGTTTTACGTCACAAAGGAAGTTTCATCCCTTTCGCGCGTACTTACCGACACAAGGTTCAGTTTACTGTTATTCGGCGTATTTTTTACGGTTACCGCACTGTTTTTAATCGGATATTTTGTTTTTCGAAAAAAATACTATTATTGGCTTACGTTTTCCTTTTTAATTTTGTGCGGGGCGATGCTCATTTGCATTGCCGGTTTAAAAGTTTTAAAGCCGTATCAGATGAAACGTCTCATCGTTTTTTTGGATCCGAGCATCGATGCGCTGGATTCCGGGTGGAATATCAATCAGTCGATGATTGCAATCGGGGCGGGAGGATTACGGGGAACTGGGTTTTTACAGGGAACACAAAGTCACTATAAATTTCTGCCGGAACAACCCACCGACTTTATTTTTAGTATTTTATCGGAAGAGTGGGGCTTTATCGGCGGCATGATTGTTTTTTCGCTTTACATTATGATTTTTAGGCGGATTCGGAAAGCCGCCCTGCGTTGTTCCGATTTTTACGGTAAACTGGTGTGTATCGGGATGCAGGTGATTTTTATGTATCACTTTATGATTAATATCGGGATGGTAATGGGCATCATGCCGGTTATGGGGATCCCGCTTTTGTTTTTATCGTACGGCGGTTCTTCGCTGTGGTCGGCGATGATTTCAATCGGCATCGTCATGGGTATAAATTTACGGCAGATTTGAGTAAAAAGCACTCCGAATGCGGAGTGCTTTTTTATTGTTTATTCGCAGTTAAAAACCTTTTTTTTCGATCATCTTTAACATTTCAACAACGCGGTTGGAATAGCCCCATTCGTTGTCATACCATGATACTACTTTGAAAAAGCGCTTTTCGCCCGGCAAGTTATTGTCAAGCGTTGCTTTGCTGTCGTAAATTGACGAGTGCGTATCGTGGATAATATCGGTTGATACAATCGGGTCGGTGCAATATCCTAAAATGCTTTTCAGGTAGGTTTCAGCCGCTTTTTTCATCGCCGCATCAATTTCTTCAATTGAAGTGTCTTTTTCGGAGCGGAACGTTAAGTCAACGGTTGAACCGGTTGGCGTTGGTACGCGGAATGACATACCGGTGAGCTTGCCCGCCGTTGCCGGCAATACTTTGCCGACTGCTTTTGCAGCACCCGTCGTTGACGGAATAATATTAACCGCCGCTGCACGACCGCCGCGCCAATCTTTTTGAGACACGCCGTCAACCGTTTTTTGGGTTGCCGTATATGCGTGGATGGTCGTCATCAAGCCGGTTTCAATTCCGATGCCTTCTTTCAAAAGAACGTGTACCAACGGCGCCAAGCAGTTTGTCGTACAGCTTGCGTTTGAAATAACATGGTCTTTTTTCGGATCGTATTTTTCATCATTGACACCCAACACAAACATCGGAATCGGTTTTGAAGGGTCTTTCGATTTTGAAGGAGCGGTGAGAATTACTTTTTTTGCTCCCGCTTCCAAGTGCTGATACGCTTTTTCGTCCGTATAAATACCGGTCGATTCAATAACCACATCAACGCCCAGCTCCTTCCACGGAAGCTGTGCCGGTGTTAAACCGCGACCGCAAATGCACTTGATTTCATGACCGTTTACGACCAAGACATCTTCACCCTTTGTTCCCAGCTTTGCGTTCATTCTTCCCTGAACCGAATCATACTTTAACTGATACGCAAAATATGCGGCATCTGTTGACAAGTCGACAACGGCAACTACATCCAGCTTATCTTTCCCTAAAAGTCCCTGCTCGACCAACGATTGAAATACCAATCGTCCGATTCGACCAAATCCGTTAATTGCTACTTTCATAGACATCCTCCATCACTACTGCTATAACTATAAATCAAAGTAAAAAAACAGTCAATACCCTTTTTTTGCGTTTTTTTTTACAAAAGAGGATTTTCGGAATCGTCGGAATCGCTTTCATCGGGCTCAGGCTCCGGTGTGGCTGTTCCGTTTTCCGGTTTCGGCGCAGGAGCTTCCGTATCGGTTTCATTTTCACCGGTTTTCGGCGGTGTCGGGATAACTTCAACTTCAACATCAGGTAAATCATGTACGCCGGATTCTTTGAGAATATCTTCAAGCGACATTTCATGATTCACTTCCGGTTGTTCTTCCATTTCTTCCGGTGCTAAAAAGATAGACGGATCAAGCGTAATAATATCATCATCACCGTCAAGATCTCCGGTTCCACCTGAAAAATCTCCAAATCCTTCTCGAATACGGTCAATACCCACATCTTTCGCGTTTTGTACCGAAGTGTGATAGGTACATTTTTCGGAAGGAGCGGTTCCCGCTAAAAAGTAAAGACCAACGCTTCCATCGATACACGCATCCGTCATCAGCTGCCCCGATTTTTTGCATACTTGCACATAAGTCAAACCGGTTTCCGGTCGCACAAAATTTTTGAACGGTTTATCCTTGTGAATTTCATACATAAAGTTTGCCCAAACGGGGGCGGCAAGCGATGAAGCTTCGTTGTGCATACCGAGCGATAATCCGCCGCGGTCAAAACCGAACCACACTGCCGTTGTATAATACGGTGAAAACCCGATTGACCATATGTCACTCCAGTTTTGAGCCGTTCCGGTTTTACCCGCAAAGGGCATCGTAAAATAGTTCCCTGTTTTCGGATCTTTATAGGTGAATTTTTTTCCGCCGTTTGTTGCATAAAACAGCGTACCGTAGGTAACCGTGTCTTTCATCATATCGGTCATAATGTATGCCGTTTGCGGAGTGATGATTTGCATTGCCGAGCCGAGTTTACGCTGTTCGATTCGTAAGTCTCGTTCAACGTCAAGGAGAATACTACCGTCCCGTCCCTCAATGTTTAAAATAGCAATCGGTTCAACACGGCGTCCGCTGTTTGCGAATACCGCATAGGCTTTCGCCATTTCAAGCGGCGTAAAAGTTGAAAATCCGAGTGCCAAAGGATAGACCCGCGGAAAATTTTCTTTGAGTCGGTCGGGGTCGGTAATGCCGGTGAGGTTTGCAATACGGTCAATCGCCGCATCAAAACCCGTTCTGCGCAAGACTTCAATCGCCGGAATATTCAATGACGTTGATAATGCCCGATACGCTAAAATCGATCCTTTCCATTTACCGCTATAGTTTTGCGGAATATATTGAACACCCGCATTGTTGATAAAAACCGTCGGCGTATCGTTCAGTTGACTTCCGGCGGTAATCACGCGGGCGTCAAGCGCTGCAGAATAAATGTAAGGCTTAATCGAACTTCCCGCTTGGAAACGTCCTTGCGTTGCGCGGATAAACTGATTCGCTTGCGTAAATTCGCTTCCGCCGACGAGGGCGGTAATGTAACCGGTATCATTTTCCAAACAAATTAAAGCACCTTCAACGGTTGTTTTTTCTTTTTGTTCTTTTGCTTTTGCCGCTCCTTTTTTGGTAACGACCTGCAAGCTCTGCACATCGAACATGAGCGAACATATATCAATTACGGGATTTATTTCGTCGCGGTAATAATTCATTGCGAGTACTTTATTGCGTCCGCTGTCCGCCTTTATTGCGGGAATATCAAAACACAAGGCGATAAGCGCCGTGAGATTATTATATTTTTGTAAAAGTTCAGAATCGCTTGAACCGGAAACGGCAACATCGCGGTTTGCTTTTTCAATACTTGGCAGTAAAAACTTTTCCGCAGCATTTTGATGCCGTAAATCGCAGGTAGTGTGGATCGTATAACCGCCGGTGTAGTAGTCCATCGTACCGTACATTAAGTTTTCAAGTTCACGGCGGACATATTCGGAAAACCAGGGCGCTTTATCCTCGCGGGCGAAAAACCCTGAAAAATTCGTGCGCGTATAATCGAAATCCGCCCAGTAGGCTTCAAACGAAGCCTCAGCTTCCGCTTCGGTTAAATAACCCATTTTTGTCATTTGTTCCAAAACCGCGCTTTGCATTTTGCGCGCCGTATTTGGATATTCAAAGGGGTTATTATAAATAGGACTGGAAAGCTGAATAACCAAAACCGCCGATTCCGCTGGCGTTAAATCGCTTGCCGAAGCATCGCAGTAAAACTGAGCAGCAGCTTCAATTCCGTGAATGTTACCGCTCCCGAAATACACCTTGTTTAAATACAGCTCCATAATTTCGTCTTTGGAATAGCGGCGCTCCATTTGGACTGCCCACCAAAGTTCAATGATTTTTCGCTTATAAGAACGCTCAGTGCGATCGGCATAGAGGTTCCCCGCGGTTTGCTGCGTAATCGTGCTTCCGCCGCCGAGGTTTTTATGAAAAACTTCGCCGATAATAGCCCGTACAATCGCTTTGACGCTGAACCCGGGGTGAGAATAAAACGTGCGGTCTTCACGTGCCACCAAAGCATGAATCAAATGAGGTGAAATTTTATTGAATGCGGTTAGCTGTCGTTTTTCATCGCTCGCATATTCCGTGATTAAATCACCGCGAATATCCAACACCTTTGAAGGCAAATCGAGAGTAAACGAAGTAAATTCTTCACTGTCACGTATATTTTTTGTTCGAGCCAGCATAAATCCAAGAAGGGACGAGCCGGCAATTAAAATTCCAAACAAAAGAAAAAGATAAACAAAAATTAACTTTCTCATATCGGAACTATTTTAGCTAAAAACACAAAAAAAATCAAGCATGCGCTTTTTTAGTTTTATTAGATTGTTTGCTGGACTTTTACGCCTGTTTTCGGTATAATCCGCCTCGGTAGTTTTTATTATGGAATTAGTTGCGCCTGCGGGCAATTTGGAAAAATTAACGTATGCCTTTCAGTTTGGGGCGGATAGTGTGTACATCGGATTAAAAAATTTTTCACTTCGGGTAAAAGCCGATAATTTTTTTGATGACGAATATAAAAAAATTCGTGAAATAAAAGAAGCGTATGCAAAACGAGGAATGAAAAAAAAGCTCCTTTGTGCCGTTAATATTTCTTTTCACCAAAGCGACCTTCGCAGTTTGGAAGAAAATATCGCGTATTTTCAGCAATACCCGATTGATGCATTTATCGTTCAGGATGTAGGCATCGTTTCTCTTTTACGAAAACATTTTCCGAATACACCGCTCCACCTCAGTACGCAGGCAAACTGCACGAATGCGGAGGCGGTTAAAGTATATCGAGATTTGGGCTTTTCACGGGTGGTACTTGCGCGCGAAGTCAGCTTGGCGGAAATTGCCGAAATAAAAAAAGTCGTCCCGGAGATGGAACTGGAATGTTTTGTACACGGCTCCATGTGTATGGCGTATTCGGGGCGGTGTTTAATCAGTGCGTATTTAACGGGACGAAGTGCAAACGCAGGAGCGTGCACCCATTCGTGCCGCTGGAATTATAAACCGATTGACGTTCCGGAGGTTTCCGACTTTTGCGTGGAAGAAAGCGAGCGTCCCGGTGAATATTTCCCCGTTGAACAAGGAGAGCGCTATACGGCTCTCTTTTCCTCAAAAGATTTATGCATGATTGATCACCTCGATACAATGAAAGCTGCCGGTGTTGACGCGCTCAAAATTGAAGGGCGTATGAAAAGTCTTTATTATACCGCGTTGGTTACCCGCGCGTATCGGAAAAAACTTGATGCATTGGATGGAAAAATTTCGGAAGTGGAGGCTGCCCCATTCGTCGAAGAATTATACAATACGCAGCATCGCGAATTTAGCACCGGTTTTTATTTTTCTGCCGACGATGCTAACCAAACAACAAAAGGTTCAAGCGATTCGACGTACCGCATACTCGGGACAATCGGCGCGTACGTTTCAAGCACCGCCGGTACAAAACGCTTTGCGTTTAACTCGATGAATAAACTGGAAAGCGGTGAGGAAATTGAGTTCGTCGGTCCCGATACGCTCGGCGAAAAAACGCAGCACTATAAACTACTTGAACCGGACACGCTTGCCGAACGCAGCTGGGTCAGTCACGGACATGCGTGCCTCATTGAAACCGATGCCGCCGTAGAAGAAGGTTTTATCGTTCGAGGAAAAATTGCCACGTGAATTTGAACGATGTATAGAAAAACTTTTTGGGGGTATGATGGAATAAAACGAGCGGCAGCGGTAAATAAGGCGGATTTTGCCCTGACTTGATTTTGCTTAAAAAGTAAAAAACGGGCAAAATCCGCCGAACGAATATACTTGGCGCGGTGCTGCTCACTGCGGGGAAAAGCCTTACGGAGACACTGATTAATTCAATCGAGAATTAATCAGTGCCCACCTTTAAAATCTAT
>CALDWC010000106.1 GCA_937923945.1 uncultured Treponema sp. | reverse complement strand
GCGGCTTTTATCGGAATTAACAACCCAGAAAAATGTGTCTGCAATTTTGGATTTCGTGTGTGCAGCCGACAGTAGCAACGATACGGATACAAAATCTTTTTTGCATGTACTTTCCATGCTGGAAACCATGTGCGGCGGCGAATGCGAAGAAAGCAAACGCTTAAAAGAAGTATATGAGCTTTTGGAAACCGTCGGCGAAGCTCACCATGTGGTGCTGGATCCTTCAATTACTCGTGGACTTGATTATTACACCGGCATTGTGTACGAAACGTTTTTAGATGAGGTTCCGGCAATCGGCTCGGTATGTTCCGGTGGTCGCTACAATAATTTAACCGGTCTTTATATGAAAGAAAATATTCCGGGCGTCGGTTCATCTATCGGACTTGACCGGCTTCTTGCCGCGTTGGAACTCATCGGACAAGCGGAGGAGTCACCTCATTTTACGCAAGCGGTTGTGTTTTTCGATGAGCGCTTTTCGGCGGTTGAACGATACACCGTGGCACATTTTTTACGCACTGCCGGTATTGAAACGGAAGTTTTTACCGAAAATAAAAAAATGAATGTGCAGTACACCTGGGCGGAAAGCAAAGGGATTCACTACGGAATATTTTTAAAGGATCATGTAAGCGGTGCTGCTCCGGAAAATGTAACGATTGAACTCAAGCATTTTGCTACACGGGAGCAAAAAACGATAACGCTCAAAGAGGCGACTCAAGTTCTCAGTGTGGCAAGTTCTTGCAGGAATAAGCACAATAAAAATTAAAAATAGGATGGTGAGTCAAATATGAAAATCAGTTTGAATTTTGATGTCATGGAAATGATGATTTTTTTCTGGGACAGCGTTTCGGATAAAGAAAAAGTGAGCGATGAGTATTTTGCAACGATTGCCGCACGCGATGAAATGAAAGTGCTGTACAACGATGAATTTACCGAACGCTCGGTATCGAAGGTGCTTTCGGCGATTTCAAACCGTGAGCGATTGAATGACCGCACGAAAGCGGAAAGCCGCTTTTGGAACAACAACATGCGTGTGTTGGAAGACAGCGAAATGCGGAAATTGCTGATCGCTCCGGTTAAAGTTTTAAACTTTTCAGCGTTGGAAGCAAAACACCCGGAATGCTCGCGAACCCTCACGTGCATTTTTATTCCCGGCTACGATGAAGAATATTACACGTCGGGCGACACTGTGTACATTAATTTTTTTAAGCTTTTTAACGATTTTAATGAGCCGGAAAAAGTGGTGATGGACGGACGTCCTTTTACCGAACGCGTCTTTGAAATTATCGAAAGTATTCTGTAACGGATGAGCTGCTCATCGGCGGAATACGCATAGGTGTTCCGCCGCATTCACCGCTTTTTATAAAAACGTTTGCAAAAAAATTGAAACTTCACAGAATTATTTTTCTCTGCGGCATTTACACCAATCATGAGAGAATGAGAGCAAAGCGTTTAAAAAGAACCGCGCGTTGTGCAAAAGGAAACGCCGATTAAAGGTTTGATGCCGATTAACAGCAAACTTTGCTTCGCAAAGTTTTTTGCAGAAGCAAAGTTTTTAAAGGTGGCACTGAAAAGTCGTCTCTAAAAATCTAACCCGA
>CALDWC010000105.1 GCA_937923945.1 uncultured Treponema sp. | reverse complement strand
TTTTTCATACACCGGATGGTCGGTGTCAAAAAAGTTTTGCCCGTCATAGCAAAGTGAGGTAAACCCGCCTACAATGAGCTTTGCAATTTGCCGCCAAAAAAAGTCGACCGTTTCCTGTCCTTGAGTTTGGGCTAAGACACGGTACTGACCGAGATTGTCATCTTCAATGTCGGTGCGATCAACGCCGAGTGTTGCTTCGTACTTTTTGTTTTCGATGGTGTACGAGCTTTCTTTCATATCGTTGATAACACGGTCTCCGATCCATTCCCGCATTTGCGGAAAATTTCCGAGCCACGCATACGAGTTTGACTTCGTGTTGCTGGTGATAATCGTAACCAGCTCTTTGTAATCGTCCCGTGCAACGGCTGCATCGAACGCCTGTTGAAACTCTGCACGCACCATCGTGCGTAACGCCTGTAATGTACTATCTTTGATAATCATAGCCTACTTGTCTCCTTCGCTTCCTTTGAGTTTAAGCCACTCATCTTTTGTGTAGCCCATTGCTTTACAAATGGACTCTTCTTCCGTATTGAGTTCCACCATTTTAGCTTGAGGCGGCTCTCCTTCAGCACCCGAAGCGCCGTTCGGAATAATTTCAGGACTCGTCGCCATAATCCGCTTAAACCGCTCAAGCCCTTCTTCCGATGAACACATTGCGATATATTCATCCTTGCTTGCAGGTGCTATCTTGCGATCGGTAACGGCTTTTTCAACGGCTGCAACCGCTTTTTCTTTCAACTGTGCGGCATTGAGTTCAGCAAGTGCTTTTTCCGCTGCGGTCGCACGCTGCTCCATTTGAGCCAAATCCGCCCGCGGTGCATAAGATGCAAGGTCTACCGACTTTGCACTGTTTGCCTGCGTCTTTAACGCAGCAATCGCGACAAGGGCTTCATTTTCACTTGCGGTTTCAGAAAGCCCCAAAGCCGCACAAATGTCTTTATTCATACTATTCTCCTCTGCCGGATTGCCTGCCGGCTCAGGTTGTTTACTGTTTAATGCAGGAAGCTCAAGATTTGGTGAATTGGTCAGCGCCGCCCGTAAAATCTTGGTAATTTCACCCGTCTTGTCCATTTCAAAAACTGGAGATATATACCGATATTCTTGATTTAATAAGGCTTCTTTGCCGCGTGCCGTCCACGCTACATCAGCCCAGACTTCGCCGTTTTCCTCAGCCCTGATATTTGAAAACCAGCCCATAGCCGGAGAAGCTTCTCCACGCGGCGCTTTCAAATCAGTTGCGTGATTTTCGTCAACGATGTGCTGCGGTAAATATTCGTTCGAAGCTGCGGCAATTAAAGCGGCATCCCGCTTTGTCCACCGTCTGCCGTCACGCCCAACCACAAATTCTCCTTGCGGTAAAAGCTGTATTTTATCGGGAACTTTCCCGCCCTCGGCGTTCAAGCAAAAAAAAAGACTATCAGTATTCATATACTGATAGTCTATACGGTTTCATCGCTCTTTGTGTTATAACGGCAGTAAAAAATACCGCTATTCTTCCGGAAATTCGAGTTCCTGTTGTAATTTTTTTTGCCGCGCCTCATAAAAGAGCCGGTACACTTGCGTGAATGATATGCCGTACTTTTGACACAGTTCCCGCATTGAGCTTCTGCTCCCGTCGTACTCGCTCAAAATTTCCAACGCGATAAAATCCCTGAAAGCATTTTTTTCGATGGGGACATACCATTGAACGCCGCCGTAAAGCTGTGCAATTATCGCATACATTTTTTCCGCATCAGCTCCGCCGATTGCATCGCTCATAATACCGATTATTTCCTCTGCAAGTGCAGTCTTTTTTTGTGGAATATATAACTGCTGCCCGCCATAATACTGACTTAATGCCCTCAACGCTTTTAGAGCCTGAGTCCTATCTACACCTCGTTCGACTACATCCCTAAACATATCCTGCATTAAGTTATCCATTTTTCCTCCTCGCCTTTATTTTTTTATGATAAATTCATCGGGATCAACACCCGCTTTTTCCGCCATATCCCGCAGCGCTAAAATAACCTTTTGCGCCGAATAAACATCAAGCCATCGCAAAAAAGGAACCCCGGTGATCCTTTTAACAAAAGCCTGCAGCGCCGCTTCCGTTTTAACCCGTGCTGCTGATTCCCATAATGCTTTAATGTAGTTTAGTTGCTCCGGCGTCGCTCTTCCGAGTTCATTCGCTTTCAAGGTCATTTTCCGCATCGGTTGAAATCCCAAATCTTTAATTGCCCGATACACACAATAGAGCTCCGCCTCATTCATTTCGGCACAGCTCGTTTTTTCGGTAATGCCTAAAAGCAAACTGCGGTACTGTTCGTCCGATAGCGATATTTTATTTTTACCGACATGGATCAGCTGGATGAGCTTTTTACGGTTGTACTCGTGTTTTGTAGACTTCATTAAAACCCCTCATAAAACGGCAGGGCTGTACAGCCCTGCGACTTTCATCTAAAAATCGACTAATTTATTAACCCGTGATATTTGCGCCTCTGTGAGCGGATATCGCTGCATGTGCTGCTCCATCGCATACATCGCAAATGTCGCAACTCCGCCGAGTTTTTTGCCTTCGGCGTAACCTGCAAGCTCCCGATAATTTTTTACCGGAACTAAAATTGTCCGCTCATCTTCCGATTTCCGTCCGTTGACAATTCCCTTGATTGCCTGACTTTTAACCAGCACCGAAACCCGTTCCAAACCTTCCGCATGAGCTGCTTCAGTTAAATTTTTATACTGATCATCCGTAACCGTAATCGTAATTTTTCTACCCATTGACTTTCCCCCTAAAAATATTTTTATAACGAATTGATAATGTCCGCATCGACAATCCCGCTGCCCAATTCTACCGCAAGGTTCATCGCCTTACGCACCCAGTTGTTCACCAAAAGCGGATAGGCTATGCTGTATACTTGCGGTTGATTGCGGAGCTGCCGCCGCAATCTCATCGAAAGTGCCTTGCACCCTTCATCGCTTATTATTGATTTTCGCTCCGCATTGAGCCGCGAAAATTTCAGTTCCAAATACGCTGCAATCTCTTTCCCGCTTGAAAGCGGTTCAAGTTCAAGTATTTCCATCCGCCTAATCACTTCCCGCGCTTCCCAGTTTTTCGCTTCATCCAGCTTCGCTTTCAGTTCAGGCTGTCCGATTAAAATAATGGACAAAAGCTTTTTAAATCCGTCCTCAAGTTCCCAAAACCGTTTTAAATATTTGAGCGTTTGAATCGCCAAGTCATGCGCTTCCTCAATCATTAAAACATGGCTCCAACCTGCCCGCCCTGAGTTCGTCAATATTCTTTCAATCTGCCGCGCCTTCGCTTCAAGGGAGCGCTTCGGCACCTCGCCTGAACAGTCCTGTATTATCGCATCGCAGATACTCGATGCGGTCAGCCGGGACTTATCGATTATTCGCGGAATAATCACTCTGACCTTTTGTCCTTCCGCCTGCATGCGGTCTATCGCATACCGCCTGATTGTTGTCTTACCGCTTCCCGATTCGCCGATAAGCGCCACCATGCCGCCAATCCTCGCCGTCTGATAAAGGTACTCCGCAATAAACCTCGTATCTTCGGTCATGTACACATCTTCAGCTTTTGTTACATCCCCTACGAACGGATCGTAAGGCAACCCAAATTGTTTCATCGTTTTTAGTGTTAGCATCTTTTTCTCCTATAGAAATTTTTGCAAGGAAACATCAGTTTCCGAAAAAATAAAAATTTTATCCGAGCATTGCGTCGGGTCTTTGCGAATATTCCGCTGCAAAACTATCTATCATATTTGCCGGAACCGCATTGCCGTACTCCGCCCGCATCCTATCAATAAAGCCTTCGGGAACATAACCCAATCGCGCTTTAAGCCGCTTCGCCGCTTCCGCTCCGCTTATTACAATCTCATGCACGCTGACCGTATTGACCGCAACCTGTTCACCGGTTTGCTGCCGTAAAAAGAGAGACTTTGCATCAATATTTGAATGAGCTGCAAAGCCTTTCCCGTCCGTGATTTTCGTAAACGGCTTTTCTTTCGTTCCTTCCGAAAGTACCTCCAATTCTTTTGCCGTTTTTTCGCGTGCTGTGTCTCCGGCTGATTTGTAATTTTTACCGGTAACCGCCGCTTGTATATCAAAGCCGTTTTCGTCATACTCTATCGGCTTTACCTCGTATGCAACAATCTGCCCCAAGTATTCAAAGCTCACTTTGACAATCGGCTCCGTGTCAACCAGGATCGGCTGAACGGTTACCATTTGCCCAACCGTTACTGCAAACCCGTGAAGGCTATACCGCCGCGATTCTTTAACAAGCGGATGCACTATACTGATTGAAAGGTCGCCTGCAACGCGACGGCTTTGAATCCCTGCCGTAAAAATCTGCCGGCATATTTCAGGATCGGGAAGTTCCCGAAGCTGCTCCGCCGTAATCCGCTGCCACAGTTCCGTTCTGCTTCCTATCTTTTTCCCGTGCCGCGTGAGCCTCGTGTCTTGGTGCGGAATCATATTTGCATTGTACGCCGCACACCACCGCTCCGCCGCTTCGTTTAGTTCTTCAATGCTATGCACCGGCTCAAGCCGCAAGCGGCTTTCAAACTGCGTTTCCACAATGTTATTGCTCACCTCGACCTGCCCCTTTGCCCGCGGGTTCCCCGGCAGGTGCGGCTTCGTTTCAACATGCAGTGCCGTCAGCGCAGCCGTAACCGACTTTGCCGTATTTCCCGTGCCGCAGTCCCACACCAAAAGTTCCGGTAGCCCGTGAAACACATACAAGGGATTCTTTTTTTGCCCCCACGCGTACAGCAAAAAGTCGTACATGTTTGCAGCCGACTCTCCCATCGCTGCATAGTAGCGCACACAAATAGAACTTGAAGTATGGTCGGTTAAAACATAGCGCCAACACTTCATTTTTCCTTCGCGCGGATTTTTGTTTTTGTACACTTCATCGGCATCGTACATCTTTTGACTGCCGTCCGGCGCAAACCATATCAAACACATTGACGGATCTGCTTGATGCACTTGGTTCGGGTAAAGCGTCCTCATTCTGCTATGCGGCGCAGGTTTTTTGGCTTCAGCGATTGAAAGTTTATTTTGAACCAAAAGCTCCCGCAGGCGGCTGTCGGCTATCGTGATCTTGATACCGTTTGACTGCAAGATTGACCGCGCAACCGGTACACTCATAGTCGCTTTGCCGTTTTTGCGTAAGGATTTCCGCAAAAGTGCTGCAACCAGTTTTAAGTCCTCTTTATCGGTTCCGCTCGTACCGGCATCTTTTCTCACCTTCCTGCCTGACTGCCAGCCGTTCTCGTTTAGCACCTTGTATGCTTTCGCTCTCGAAAAAGCGAACATCCGGCACATTTCATCAACAACAGCTTTCCGCTCGGCGGCGCTTCCCGCCGCGTACATCCTGCTCACAAAAGGTTCATACATGAGGCTACTCCTCGTTTATTATTTCCGCTTCCAAAACTTCCGTTTCGCTTGCCGACCGGTCTGGACGGATATTTTCAATCATATCGTCAAGCTCATCCGTGTAATCGAAAATACTTGAAAGGAAGTCTTCCGGCTCTAGCGTAATAAAATCCTGTAATTGCGTGATATTGACATCCGGTATTTGCTGCGCTTCGCTGATTGTCTGCATCAGACAATGTACCGCATGGCTCGCTTCTCCCACTTCTCGAAAAAGCCGCTTTTTAAGTTCATCAAGCTTTGCCTGCGCAAGCTCCTCTTTTGTCGGCGGCTCTCGGTAGCGCAACTCCATTTCAAGCTCATTCAGTTTTTGCTCTTTTTGCGTGATTGCAGCTTCTTGCGCTTCCCGCTCTTCCTTGCGCTTTTTCTTCTCCGCTCGAAGCGCTGCACGAAGCTCACGGACTGTCATTGCCTCTATCTCATCAAGTGTGCCAACTCCCTCTACTTCCTTACCGGAAGCAAGGACTTCAGCTTCTTCATTACTCAAAAATGAAAGCTCCACCATTTTTGTGTTACCAAGTCGGTCTGCAGCTTCAGGATGATTTCCAAACTGTCGAGCCGCAACCATTGCACGGTCCGCAAAGTTAATGGTAATTCCAAGCTCTTCAACAGCCATTGTAAAGTTTCCATGGTCTTCATGATTCTTTAATAAGATAAGCTGGCTTCCAAGTGTTAAAAGTCCTCTACGAATTTGTGACAAACTTTCGCGAGCTCTGACCATACATACATGCAGATTGTATGTTTCTCCGTCCTCTAAAAAACGTTTATCATCATTTTGTATCGCTAAAGCCTGCTGCGCTTTTTTTTCCGCATATACATCCATTGCTTTTGCATCTTCACTCATGTTTTCTGCTGATTTTTTGCTCATAGCGCTACTCCTGTTTTCATCAGCTCCTTAGCCGCTTCTCTTGAAAGTCTTAACTTCCCCAAAACTTTATTAAACCGATAATCCGACATTTGCGAACGGAGCATTATCAGAACATGTACCAGTTCCATCGCTCTATTGCTATCCCCAGCTCGTGCAGCATTAACCGCAAGTTGAGCTTTATAAATCAGTAACTCTTCGTCGCTCATTTTATTCAACTTTTGGAACATGTCTTCTGCACAATAGGTTAATGCTTTTTGCAAAACAGCATCTTTGAAAATATTTTTTGTATCCATAACAACTCCTCTATTTCGTTTCAAAGTGTGCGGCGCCGCACATTTTGATTAGTTCATAGCGGCGATAAATTCCGCTTCTTCCTTTGCCAATGTCAAGCGAGCTTTTTGGTATGACTTCACAATCGCGCCGGAAATTCCGCCAAAAGTTGCTGACAACCGCCATGTACCGTTTTCACCGCGGCACACCCAACCGTAACGCTCAAAAACCGCTAAATCGCGACAAATGTTTACACTGCTGGTACCCAGTAAAGCCGCCAATTCTTTATTGGTAAGACCGCGAATGTGATTTTTATAGAGCTGTTCTATAATCTCAAAAATCCGCTCTTGCGCCGTCAGTTTTTCCATAGTAACACCTTGTCCCTCATGTTCAGTCCGAGCCTAACCAACCATCCGATCCGCCAACGCTCGCCCGCTTCTTTAATGCGGATTGCCGTTCGATATAAAAAGCCTTGCATACACATCCTCCTACAATGCCGCAACATCAAGCGGAATTTGCTCATAGCTGCCGTCTTCTTTTCTGGAATAAAAGCGCATGTATGTTTTCGAGCTGACAACCTGAATGCTGTCCGTTATTGCCTGCATCGCTTTCAGCCATTTTTCATCGCTGATCTCCAAACGGCGAAGTCCCAAAACCCGCGTTGTGCTGATATTGCCTTGCTTATCAACCGCAAACGCATTGTCAACCAAAGCCTTTAATTCGGGTCTCGCACCGTTCGACCATTCTTTGATACACTCGTCAATGAGCTGTTTTGCAACTTGCAACTTTTCGTTAAACTGTAAATTGTCGTTGACCGCCACCATCAGCTTGTACTTGCCGTTGTAAGTGGTGAGCGTTACATTCCCTTTTTTACCGCCCCACTTAACGCCGTGCTCTTCAGCCGAAAGCGCTAAAAACTCTTGAATATCACTCCACACCCCTTGCTTGAACGCTTTCAACGCATCCCGCATCGCAAAAGTTTTTTCCATAATCCCTGTAACCGTCTGATCCCGCAAGCGGTCAACATCCTTCACCATCTCCACCGGCACCTGCCTGCCCTGTGCATCTTCCATAAACGCTTTACTCATTTTGTTTGCTCCTCTTTGGTTTAATCCATCAATTTTTCAATATCCGATTTACCGGCACCTATACTGACAAGCAGTAAAGTGCAGTAACCAATAATATCAGCTACATCATTGATACGCGGTGTCGCCTCTGTGTTTGACATAATGCGACCGAGCTTATCGTCGAGTCTGATTAAAATCGAACTGACCGCATCACCTTTGTAAAAAATATGTTTGGGATGTAACGCCGAGTCTCCGTACTTTTTATTCTTGTACAAAAGTAAATCACGTATTGCGTTGCTAATCTCAATAATTTTGTTCTGTGTATCGCTTATCGTTTCCATTTTGTCTGCTCCTTCCTGTCAGTTCGACAACACAATGCAGTGCTGCCTTTCATTATCCCGAATCCATTCCGCAAATCGATCATCTTCCGGTTCCGGCTTTTCAACCGACCAGAGATTATCAATGCGCTGTAACCTCACGCTATCAATCCCGACAAAAACCGAAAGGTCATCATCATAATTTGCCAATTTTGCTTTTAATTCTTTTACCGTCATTTTGCTTACTCCTCGTTAAAATAAACTTTGCTGGCGGTCATCCTCAATATGCGTAAGCGTATTGAGTTTCAAAAACTCGTCGACTGCCTTTTCGTAAAGCCGCGCTGCATTTAACGCATTCCAACTTCTCATGTCAAAATACTCTTTTTGTGCAAGCCGCATGTTACGAACCAACTCGATAAATTCATCAGTACTTGTTTCACCTTTCATACGACATTCTCCTTTACTGCATTTTTCGCGGCTTCAATCACCGCATCCCAGCTCGGAAGCCCCAACTTGTCCGCAATCTTTTGCTGGATACGCGCCGATGTCCGCTTGCCGTGAACGACAGCCCAAATTGAATTATCCCGTACACCAAGTTCCTCAGCAATATCGGGATACGAAACACCGATTAAATCAAGCTGATATTTGATCCAACCGCCATAAATATTCCCAAGCGTTCTGTTTTTAGGCTTGCGAATTTTTTTCTTTTGTGGTACCATAAACCATCCTTTGCCTGACTGACAGGCTTGATTTTGTTTGAAAAGCGAAAGCGCATTTTTCGCTTTTCTTTTTTTTGCCGGTTAAGAAGTATAGTATTCTAGCCGATAATTATATTATACTACAAAATGTTTTATTGTCAAGAGTTTTTACCACAAAAAACATAAAAAGTATACTTTTTTACACAAAATGGGGTATTGCATGACCATTGGAGAGCGATTAAAAAAAATAAGAGAAGAAAAAGCATATAATCAAGGCGAATTTGCTAAGTTTTTAGGCATAAATCAACAAAGTTTGAGCAATTATGAGACTAATAAACGAGATATCCCCGAAAAGGTAAAAATTTTATTACAACAAAACGGCGTAAATCTCAATTGGCTTTTAACAGGTTGCGGAGAGCCGTTTTTATATGAGTCACTAGGAGAAAAAACAACCCAAGACAATATAACTTTACAAGCGCCCGACCAGATAAATGGTTTTGTTATTCCTGTTTTAGAACAAAAGCTTTCTGCAGGGTATGGAGCTGATTTACCGGATGATGATACGCCAAGTACATATATTTTAGTTCCAAAATATTTATCAAAGTACGGCACAAATTTAGTCGCTCTATATGTCGATGGTGATAGCATGGAGCCGACATTAAGTCGTGGTGATATGATTGTTTGCGATTCGTGCGGGTGGACTGGCGAAGGTATTTATGCTATTCAAATGGATGGAGCAGGATTTGTTAAACGGCTTACAAGAAAACCGGGAAAGCTTGTTGTAATATCTGATAATCCGATATATACACCCTACGAAGTTTCTATTGAAAGTGAAGACATTCGTATTATAGGACGCGTACATGGTGTATTGCATGGCATTGAATAGGAGATTTAAGTATGAACAAAAAAGATAATCTACAGGGCTGGTTACTAATTATTTTTGTAATGTGCATATCAGCAGTATGTACCTTTCTAGGAATAGGATTATGGTTATCGATTTTAATTTCTGTGCTATCAGTTCTTTTACTTGGCGGAATCTATGGTATTTTGAAATCAAAAGCCCATGAGAAACATACAAGCGAATCAGCAGACGGAGCAATTTATGCTGTTTTTGAAGATAAAAATAACAATACTAAACTTGTAAAATTTGATATTAATGATTATCCTGCGGATATTCCTGCATATCTTGCTTGTGCTTTAGAAGCAGAGGCGCAAGGTGATTTTTTAAAAGCAAGAGTGTCATATATGCAAGCAACCGAAATTTTAAAAAATCGATGCTCTAAGAATGAATATAAACAGTATATGTCATCGTTACAAAAGATGTATGATGAATTTGTTTTACGCGATCCATATTATAAAGAATTAATGTACCGCTTATTGCAAATAATTGAAAAAAAACAACGGTATATTACAATCTGATATTACAAAAGATTTTCAACATGCAGACTGGGGAAAATTACAGCAGTATAACAGGTCGACTCTTAAAGATGATATTTACTATGCCCTATATTTCGCTGAGAGATTCGGACATGTGGTTAGAATAAAAAAAGGAAATTCCTATTTATTGTATTTACCAGGCACAGAACCAAAACACAAAATCGCAACTAACCATGATAATAAAATTGATATTGGGAAATACTCACCACTAACTTTTTCGACTCTAGCTAATGATTATGAAAAAAAAGCAAGTGAAGCCTATAAACAGGAAGACTACATTTCATATATAAACTATAAGTTAAAGAGATATTATTATTTGCATTGTGGAGCAGCCTTTTCTACCATGATACCTTGTGATGATCTAAATATTTTTGAAGATACTCTAAAAAAGAATGTTTTTCCAAATTCAGGAACCAGTAGAGATTTTCAGTCATTCAAGAAACTAGGCATCCATGATATAGTCCCAACAATGAACGAAGCCTTTATTGAATTTATGAGTAATTATAAACAAGATTTATTTAAAATCAAATCAATGATGAACGATTATTATCATAAATGGAAAAATATGACTTCTTTTGATCGTGTAAAATTTGTGGAAGAATTAGAAGCACACTTTACAGCAGAATATATAGGCTCAATTGATCAATATTATTTCATTTATGAAAATTCTTTCTTACATCAAAAATTTGAACAATATGAAACGGGAGAAGATTATAATAGCTGGTGGCAATCAACTGCAATAAAAATAATTAACAATGCTTTAAAAAATGTAAAAAATTAACCGGCAAAAAGTACCACCTCAAATCTTGCCGAACCTTAAAAAATTCAAAGGATATAAAGGAGGTAACCTTGAAAACGGCAAAAACTTTAGTCAGTGTAAATTTCAATACGCAACGGACCGGCACAAAGAATGCTGTTGTCAAGTTTGCAACTGGCCTCTTGGGAAGCCCAACGAATTTCACACTCACTGTGCGGTAACAGATTTAAAACATATACCGGTTCTACGGTATCTTTATCGCTCTTTTTCTGATTCTTTTTAAGCTTCATTGTCTTATACCTTATTTTTGTAGGATACTTTTCACCCGGAAGAACCGCAGTGCCCGCTTGATAAACCGGAATAAAAAGCGGTATTCCCCGTTTTGTACTCGCGCTTTGTCAAGCTCATAGTCCGCTTCCGCTTCGTAGTACACTTGCCGCTTTTCCCAATCTGCTTCATCTACTCTTTTGCAATACATAATCACCTCATCTTAATAAAAAAGTGCGGGACGCTTACGGAGGCACTAATTAATTCAATTGAGAATTAATCAGTGCCCACCTTTAAAATCTATTGTTTCGTAAATGTTCAGAGCCACCATTGAGAAACAATGAAGGAGATACTTTGCTTTTGCAAAGTATGCTGTTAAACGGCGTCAAGCCTTTAATCAGCGTTTCCTTACCCACACTTGCCTCATCTTATTCCTTGCCAAGCAAAAAGCCAAAAACCGCCAATGCCGCAGCACCCATAATTGCTATTAAAATAGTCCCCGAAAATAAAACGGAACCCGCTATAATCAAAAGCACAACCGCCGTATACAATGCAATCAAAGCGGCAAC
The DNA here is from genome assembly GCA_937923945.1 of uncultured Treponema sp. Taxonomy (GTDB): domain Bacteria; phylum Spirochaetota; class Spirochaetia; order Treponematales; family Treponemataceae; genus Treponema_B. The sequence goes on along the minus strand of CALDWC010000105.1, from coordinate 8,000 downwards.
CCGTTTCCGCCCTTTCAAATGCCGAACCGTAGCAATTGTCCCCGCAATGCTGCCGGCAATAATGGCGACCGCTCCCAGTGTGTCAAACGCCCAGTACGAACTGTAACTCATACAAATTGCTCCGACTGCAATGACCGCAAGGATAACAAACAAAAACACCTTTTTCATTTTTCCTCCCATGTGAAAAATTTAATACCAAAAAAAAGCCGGTGATAACCCACACCGGCAAGGTTAAGGAGAGTTGTCGGCAAACACCAAACCGATTACTCACATACTCGAACGAGGTTTGTCCTTATCATAGCACAAAGATATAAGCAAAATGTAATAATAGCGATTAAAAAAATATGATTGACTTTTTATTAAGAGTTGAGTATACTTAAAACAAGATAGGATAAGGCAAGAGGGTGTATGGTTGTTGGTTCATACCTTCAGACCTGCGAAACCGCCCGACTGGTAACAGAGGGATGTTGGTGCTACCTGATTCCTATCTTATTTTTTGTAATTGTATCAAAAAAGACTAGCCAATGGCTATCATCCGGCTATCAACAAAGCCTAAATTTCTTAGTGTTGAAAACAAGGGTTGCGAAAACAGTTCTCTAAAAGAATCTGAATCATCATTTTTTGCATATTCAAAGATATTATAAAGTGAAAAGTTTTTTGCAACGGAAAATGACCCGGTAAGTTCTTTCGATTCATAACCATAAGCATAAGTAACTTGAGTATCATCTTCTTCAATTTTTTTTATAAACCACCACATTAAAAATACCCTTTTAATTTTTTAGCCAATTTAGCCCAGTTAAATTTTTTATTTGCTGCTTCATGAGCTTGCTCATAAGTATACTCTAATTCACGCATTAAAGTCAACTCTAAATATTCATGTTTTAATAATACCAAATCTTCAGGTAAAAAATCACCGGATTGCAAGCGTCGCCATGCTTCAGATATTTTATAAGATTCTGCAAATCTAACTTTTTCACCATCAATCTCATGTTCGGTAAAAAATATATGTTTCTTTATAGCTTCTATTTTGTCTGCACTCATTTTTGCATTTTGAGCAATTTTTTGTATATCCGATTTCCTTTTTCTAATTTCCTCATAATATAGTTTTGCATGTTGTTCTTGCCTTATATATTCAGGATCACCCCATGATCCGGATTCAATAATTGTTTTTGCTCCGCCATAAAAATTGTTTATTTTTTCTGTCAAAATATGACTGATATTTTCATTTCGCGATTTCCCCTGATTCCAGTTAAAACTGGGATGCACACCTTTCGGCACCCGCTCAATCGTTCCTTTGCGATCATTATAATAAGTCCGGTACTCTTCAACCGGTCGCGTTGTCCGTACCTTGATTACCCCGCCGCCTGAGCCGTCCGCTCTCGGCGGCACTTGTATACCGTCTCGCTCATACCGCTTTTTTCTAACTTCAGTAACAGCCCTCGTGTAGCATTTGCACCCGTAGCCGTTCGGCGGTAAATGGGCATCCCACCACGGATCATCTTTCGGCAAAATAAGTCCGTTCCACCCAAGATGCTGTTCACGATGCCTTTTGCTGTTTCCCACACAATACATCAAATACGGATGTAAATCGCTTGCCATTGTCGCGTCATATTGCCCTTTTTGATACGCACTTCGTAAGTTCACATTATAAATTGTTTTTAACCTGCGGTCGCTTCCAAGCTGAGCCGTAACAATTTCGCCGGTAACCGGATCAATCATATCCTTTTTACCCCACCAACCTTTTTGCTGCAAAATCGGTTTTATATTTTTTTTGAAATGCTCAAACGATTGTCCGTCCTCAATCGCCTTTTCAACCGCCTTTTTCATATCGGACAGCACATCTACCTGCATTGCCTTTGCAACGGTAAAAGCGGTCGCATGCTCTTCATGCCACACATCCTTGTAGCTGAAACTCACTTTCAAGGTTTTGTTTTTAATGTACGCTAACGCTTCTTTCGGGACAAACTTATCGCTCATTTTCGGGCTCCTCAGCAAAATGTTCCGTACCGTCCGCCCGCGCCTTAAAAAATGCAATCGCCATGGTGCGGGCTATCTTTTCGGCATCCCAACCGGTAACCAACTTTTCAAGTTCCGCCTCAAAGCTTTTAAAGTCTGTTGCTTTATCCGCAGCCTTTTCAAGTACTTCCGCAATGTCGTCGGTTATTTCGACCAAGCCGTTTGCCGTCTCATCATCGAGCATTTCATCGTCATCACTTTCACCTTGTGAAACATCGATTGCATTCAGTGCAATGCCGGACACTTGCCGATTGAGTTCAGGCATTACAGGCATAGACGGCATTAAAACTTCGTCGTCCTTTTCCGGCGTCGAAAGTCCTAAAAGCCCTTGCATTTCCTGTACCTTTACTTTCAGTCCAAGCGGTACAAGCTGCCGAACCGAGTTCACAATAAGCTCGACATTTTTCGGCTCAACATATTTTATTTTAAGTTTCGGATACCGTTCCTGTTTCCCGAAATTAAAATCCACATACGGGATAACAAGGTCGCGGTTCAAAGTTTGCTCAAGCTGCCTGACATCCGCTTTCAAAATATCCTGTCTGACGGTTTGCTGATCTTGGCTGTCTCCGAGTTTTCCCGGCGTTCCTTCCGCACTTGCAGTTTGTCCCAGCACCAGCTTTGATAACTCTTTATCAACCCAGTCTTTTATTTTTTCGTACACATCCGCATTGCTTGCCGTCGTTTTACTTTCGACAATATCAATGTTCATCGACTCCGGAATCACCGCTCCGACATCGGCACCGATTGAAGCGACCGCCCGTTTCAATGTTGCAATATCATCTTCGGTCGCTTTCCGCCCGTATTTTCCCAAACGCACCGGATACCCGAAGCGGTCTGCAAAAGCCGCCCAGCTCGTTACATCGTAAGTTTTAATCAGCCAATAAAAAAGTGCGGTAAACGATAATCCCGAAGTGATTTGTTTCCCGCTTAAAAGATTCGGTTCATGCACGATAAATCGATACGGTTCAAGCGGTACTAACCCCATTCCGTACGGTTCCCGCAAACACAGTTCGCCGCTTTCCTTATCGTAGGCAAACCAACGCGGGTCGCGAAATAAAAAAGTCCTCGGCTTCCACCGTACCCCGCCCGTATCCCAAACGATTTCATTCACACTGAAACCTTTCCCCAGTGCGTCCAGTGCATTCTTCCGCAGCTCGGTAATATCGGGATGCTCTATAATATCTTCCGTAACGGCTTCCGCAATATCCAAAGCCTTTTTATCATCGCTTGCCGCTTTGACATATAAATCCAAGCCTTCAACGGCATGCTTTCTCGTTGAAAGTACCGATCGATAGTGTCCGTCCCGCTCTTCCAACTCTCCGGCAATTTCCAAATACTCCGCAGGAATCTCTCCTCGCCGCACCGCATCCAAAATCGCCGCCAAGCGCTCCGGTGTTAGCCCTGCCACCAAACCGCCCGACCACAAGTCGCGGTTTGAGTTTGCCACAGGCGTTGCCCGCTGCTCCGTTAAATCGTTTTTCTTTGTCATATCTTTTAATCGTCCCTTAAAAATCATCGAGTGAGCAAACATCAGTTTGCGAAGGCGATGATTTCACGCCGTTTCGTAACGATAGTGAGAAACGGCATATCATCTGCGATGTTTTGCGATAGCAAAACTCGTCGGTTAACGAGGCTGCGCAATGTTAGCAGTCGAAGTTAACCGTTCCAATCTTGCCATATATCAACCCTTCCGGTTTTAAACCCGTTTTTAATCTGTACGCGCTCATATCGATACGGCTGATATCCTGTTTCATAACTTTGTCGCACTGCAAAATGAGCCATAACCTTCGCAATACACGCATCCCCGTGCCGTTTATCGCCGATACTCCCCGACCGTTCCGTAATCAGCGGAACACCTTGCACAAGTTTTACCGCATTAAAATCATTGCGGATAAAATCATCGAGCGGTACCGTTGTCGTTTTATCTTCCAACGCACTTTTAAGTTTCGGAAAATTTTCCGCATACCACTTGCGACTTAACATCACCTGATACACATATCCGGGCCATTCTTGTGCGGCATACTCGGCAATCATTTGCCCGTTACCGCGCGAATCAAAAGCCGCACCTTCAAAGTCTTTTACCTCATTTCCGATGAGCTTAATCATTTGCCACTGCTGCGCAAAAGGAATATTGCGAAGCTCAATCACGCACAGTGTTTTTGTCTCTCCCTCTTTGATTATTTCATCCAGCCAAATAACGGTTAAATCTCCCGAACGGGCAAAGTCTTCGCCCATCACGACGGCGTTCTCCGTACTCTGCAGCACCGGCTTAATTTCCTTAAACCACTTATTTATTTTCCGTTCCCGCTTCCATTCGCTTTCAAAAGTAAAGCCGTCGCTTTCGCTAAACCGAAAAACAGGCACATCTTCTTTGACGCTGTCAATGAGCGCTCTCGGAAAATACTTTGTTCCGGTTGTTGTCGGATTGCAGTATAATTCCTCATCCGCTCCGTCTCCATAATTTTTTATCAAAGCGGTAAGCCACTCGGCTTCTTTTTCCGCGCTCCATTCTTGATTTTGTACATCGCAAATCCGCTTATATAAACCGTCTTGCAATGCTTCGCTGATAGTTGTTCGGTGAAGAGAATAATCTTTTTTACCCTCGTGTATCTCTTTGATAATATCGTTAAAAGGATTATCCTCTCCATTATGCGTACTTAAAATTGCAACGGAACCGCCCCACATTTGCAGTGCCAACGCAGCTTTTAAAAGTTCCGGTAAATCATCGCAGAATGCCGCTTCATCGATAATCACATGCCCTTGCTTTGAACGAAGCGATCGGGCTACCGACGGTAAGCCCCAAATTTCAAAGCCGGAATCAAAGCGGATTTTGTACACCGTGATGTCCTTATCTTCGTCTTTGATGACAAGCTCTTCCAAATCTCCGCATGCAATGTTTAAAAGTTTTGCCCAAAAAGCGGCATCATTGACAAATTGCTGCGTCATCTCTTTTGCGTACGACAAATAATAGCAGCTCATGCCTCCTTCTTTTTTTGATAAGGCAGCAAGCAGAACCGAGTACAAGGCTTCTACATAACTTGCGCCGATTCGTCTTGATTTTTCCCAAACCTTGACAACCGCATGGTCGCTCACCCACGCTTTTTGATAATCGAGCAATATGTCTTTTTTTAAAGCCTCTTCAATGGTCATCTTTGTATCCTAAATATTTCCGCAACAATTGTTTCAAGCGTATCTTTGCTAAGACCTTTTTTCTTTCCGACTTCTTTTACTTTTTTAGCCGTCTCCGCCAACACCGCTTGTCGTATTTCCTCTTCCCGCTCCGCATTTAATTTTTCCGCTTGCTCAAGGTCTTTTAATCCTCGCGAAACTTTGAAAATAACATCGGTCATCAGCTTTGGATCAACCGCTTCACGCTCTTTAAGCTCATCCAACTCAGAAATTAAATCAAACGCAACAAGCCGAACCTGTTCATTCACGACTTTACCGAGCCGGTTCCTCGTATCGCTTCCGTACTTTTCCAAATACGCCTCGGCAACTTCTCGCGCCTGCCTGTTTTTTTCGGCAAACTTTTTCATCCGCTGCGCATACCGATTGAGCGAGCTTTTTGAAATGAGCGGCTCTCCCGCTTCCGCATTTATTACATCAACGATTTCAAGCTGGGTAACATCAGGACGATTCAATAATTCAATGAGCTTTTTTCGCAAATCTTCCGGCAATCTATCGACGGCGCTTTTTTGTCCCATAGCATTTTCCTTTATTCCGTAAAAGGCGGATCAATGCCTTCGGCTCTCGTGTAACCCAACGCAACATCAAGACCTGCTCTGCTTAAATGCACCAAAATCAAAGCCGCTTCGCCGAGCCGCTCGGTACTAACATATCCGCGCTGCTCAAGCCACGCAATCAGTGCATTAACATCCTGCAAGCTCAGCGTATGTCCGTAACTTCTTAAAAGGCGCTGCAACATTTCGTTTGAAAGTGTCCTGCCGGAATCTTTTTCAAGTCCCTGCAAAATCAAAACCCGTTGATTCGGTAAAAAAATATTATCCATTATTCTTTCCCTTTCGGTGTGTTATTGATAAACCAATTTTGTATCGCCTGCAAAATCGGACGCATGCCTTTTAGTTCGCCTTCGATATTACTCATCCGCTGCTGCATTGATTGCACCAAAGTACTTTCAAGCGCGTCGATCCGTTTTTCAATTCTGACCGCATCTTCTTTTCTCGCTTGTGTTTCATGCTCTAAATCTTCATGGACATCGGCTTTAAAATCGCTCATCTTATTTTCTTGCTGTTTCCGCCAATACTGAAAAATGCTGAAACACAATCCGAAAACCGATAGAAAAGTTCCGATTGCCGTAAAAACAAACTTTGCTACTTCCATATAATCTTAAAAGTTCAGTATCGCAAATTTATTCCGATACCGACTCCCATTCCTCCCGCGAATCCTATACTTACCCCGCCCAAGCCCCATAGCCAATACTTCATTTTTGCTTTATGTAACTCCGTCTCAAAGCCTTCCGCCTTCGCTTTCCAATATTCCGCTTCCGGTTTAAATGCAAGCACGCCTTGTTTATACCCTGCATTGTAACTTTCGGTGATTGCAGCTTCAGCTTCTTGCATCACAATATCAATCAGCGCCAGTACTTCCTTTCCCGTGTAATTTTTCGTTAAGTCTATACCGAACTTCACTTCGAAATCGCTCGGTAATGGATTCCCGCTCTCGCTGTAAATCGGCAGCGTTTGGAGCATCATCAACAAGCTCGCAAGCAGGAGTATTTTCGATTTCCAATTTTGTTTTTTCTTTTGCATGTTCCGCCTTTTCCTCAATATCACTGTGTTTATTTTTTCGTTTGAATAAAACAAAGCAGATAACGGCAAAAACTGAAGCGATAACTGCCCAGATTATCAACGCCGCTTTTTTAATTTTTTCAAGCATCGTTTTTGCCTTTAAAAATGTTGTTTATCCAAATGGACGCATCAACCGGCAAAAAAACACCCTTGCAAAATCCACCCACTTTCAAAGCGTCCGTCATATCAATATGCGCCACGCCGCAAGTATTCAGCACAAATGATACTATCACGACCGCTATTCCCACCCCTGCCATAATATTTGAAACGGTTTTCATTTTTACTTCCATACCATAAACCTCCGCAACGTTATATGTCTTTGATACAATACCGGATGATATGCTTTGAACCGGCACTTTTTATTTCTGGTTCATACGGATCAAAAATCAAGACTCCGTTTTTATCGGTAACCCGAAAATGAAACGGATATACCGAGCCTTGCGGCTGTTTTATCTTTTGAATGCACGCATCGATTCTTTGATACGATTTATTTTTCTGCACCCAGCCGTAAAATCCGCCTGAATCCGTTCCGACCTCGTATGCTTTTTTGTTGACGCTCAACTCCGCAAACGCAAGGTTAATAACCTTGTCGCTGACAAGCATGTAACCGTTTTTCATAAAACCGAACACATGTGCTTTTTTGTAAAGTGCATTGTACTGTTCTTTTGACAAGGTCTTGTCCGCTTTCATTTGTGCAATGGCAAGGCAGCTGACAAAAAAACAACCGGTCGCTTGAATCTCACGGTACAGTCCTTGCGAATTTTGCTTTAAGATTGCTTTCACTATTATTATCCCTCTGCTCAGTTCCGAGCTTTTTTTACTCGTTTTTGCAATAAGTATAGCCTTCAAATAAACTTAAAATAATATACCGGCTGTTAATAAAAGCGCAAAAATAAAAAAAGAGAGCTCAAAAGCTCTCTAAAAAATTACACACTGTGTAATCACCATTTCATATTTTTCCCAATAAATCCCGCTTATTCCCGCTAAATCCCGCCTATTCTCCGGTGATTATAAATATATTCTACGGCTAATATAGCAATATGACAGGCAAGGGTCAGTGTCATTCTGAAGCACAAGCGAAGAATCCTGCAAGAAATTGCGCCGCATGAGGTTGCGCAATCTTACCATTGGTAAGATGATCGCATTACCGTAGGGAGACACTGATTCATTCTATCG
>CALDWC010000104.1 GCA_937923945.1 uncultured Treponema sp. | reverse complement strand
GCGATCTTTTGCGGTAGCAAAAGTCGACCGTTTAACAAGCCGCGCTATTTCAGCGGCGATGTTAAACGTTCCATTTTTCTTCCGACGCAGCACTTGATTTTATTTTTCGGTAAAATTAAGCAACTTTTTTCATTATTCGGAGAAATTGTTATGACGCTTTTATACGTTAAGGTACTGTTGGTTTCTGGTTTTATCGATTTTATTTGATCTGATTGTTAGTTTTGTAAACGCATCGAAATTACGCTGCTTATCGTTTTGTTCATATTATCCTTAAAATATTGTAATTTTATAAACCTTGCATTTCATTTCCGCCCATGGTAAAATTTATCGTGCATTATTGTTAATATTTTATTGATTTTAAATATTCGAACATAATGCAACATGGTAACAATCCGATAATCGAAGGAGATAAATTAAAATATGGATACAATTGAACTGATTAAAAATTTATCAAATGCCCGCGGTGCAAGCGGCTACGAAGATGAAGTCATCGAACTGGTAAAAAATCATGCAGCACCCTTGCATTTTTCTTCCGATGCGATGATGAACGCATATCTTACCTTGCCGGAAAAGAGTAATGTGGAAAAGCCTACACTTATGTTGGACGCCCATTCGGACGAAGTCGCTTTTATGGTGCAAGCGATTGATGCGAACGGTTTACTGACGATCCTTCCGATCGGCGGTTGGGTGGTCGAAAATGCGGCGGCGCAGCTTTTTTGGGTTAAAACAAAATACGGTTATATCAAAGCGGTTGTCGCTTCAAAGCCGCCCCACTTTATGACTGCTGCCGAACGGGAACGCAAACTCACGATGGCGGATTTGAAACTTGATGTGGGGGCGACGAGCCGCGAAGAAGTGATAAACGATTTCGGCATTGAAGTAGGAGCGCCCGCCGTTCCCTTTGTCAACTTTGAATACCATGAAAAAAACGGCACAATGCTTGGAAAGGCTTTTGATAACCGTTTAGGTTGTGCTGCCGTGATAAAAACGCTCGAACGATTAGCGGAGCAAGACCTTGCCGTATATCCGGTCGGCGCCTTGGCAGCTCAGGAGGAAGTTGGAACGCGCGGCGCCGAAGTAACTGCACGCACAGTCAAGCCGCGTCTTGCAATCGTTTTTGAAGGTTCTCCTTCCGATGATTTTTTTACCGATGAGTATACGAGGCAAGGCGCTTTAGGGAAGGGTGTTCAAATCCGCGTAAAAGATAACGGCTACATCAGCCACCACGGTTTTTTAGATTTTGCGGTAAATATTGCCAAAACGGAAAACATTCCGTATCAGTTGGCAGTTCGCTCCGGCGGCAGTACCGATGCCGCTGCAATTCACCTCGCGAATGGAGCAGTTCCCGTTTTGGTCTTAGGCATACCGGTTCGTTATGCGCACACGCATCACTGCTTTGCAAAACTTTCGGATTTTAACGATGCGGTGGATCTCGCCGTTACGGTTGTGCAGAATATACAGCAATCGGGGCTGGTGAGATAACAAATAAGCAAATAATAAAAATGCAATTTTATTTGTTGAGTTTTTTAGGAAACGCTGATTAAAGGCTTGACGCAGTTTAATCAGGGACTTTGTTAGCACTCGTATTTTCAGATACATAGTCTCCATTTTTATTTACAGGCTCCCAGAATGACTATGACATTGCCTGTCATATTGCAGCATTGAAAGGTAATCTTAATTCTCGATTCGATTAATCAGTACCTCGATAAATATGTCTTTTAAAAAACTTCAGCTTTTTTAGATACTATTAAACGGAAATGTACCTTGTTGGTTCTAATGCTTTGCTCCATCGCCCTACTCAAGTAAAACAGAAGACTTAAACTGTCCGTCATCACCAAAAATACACACGAGGTGTTGACCGTTTTGTTCGCGATATTTTGCCATTACGGTATCCCCATCGGTTATGGCATCTTTATAGCTCATCCAAAGTTTTGTAAAAGAACGGGCGTTGTACAATTCTTTCGGTATAGCTTCCAAAGCATAATCAAAATAAGTGAGATTATGGATGTGATTATTAAAATCAAAATCAGCTCGTCTTATTCGTATACTTGTTTCCGATATGAATTGCTCAGGGATTTCTATTTTGGGTGGTTTTGAACGGGTAAAGATATGCTTTGCTTCGGGCTGATATGCATCGGTCACATCCTTTCCTAATTTTGTCGGTCGCCCGGTATTCATATCAGCTAAAATCCAGCGGGATATTCCTTTGGCACATTCAACGCCATTTCTATAAAGTAAAAAATCACGGGTGCAGGTAATGGGAGAACTCAAGGGATGCATCCAAGTAGAAGATTCGATTTCATCGCCGTAATGAGGATATTCGCCTATTTCAATATGCCAATCCATTATAACCCAAAACCTCTTGCGCTCCTCGGAAGTAAAAACGCTGTCGTTTACGAAGTCCGCTTGTTTATTTGCGTTATTTTCAAAAATTTTCAAAATTGCAAAAAGACTTAAAGCACCATTCGGTGTAAAATCCTCCAGCATCGGTTGATAAGACATTTTAAAAAACATTTTCTTCTCCTAAAGTTTATGTTAAGAGCCATCAGCTTGCAAGTACTATGAAAACTCTTCATTATAAAGCGCATATTATCATATAGCGCAAAAAATAAACAGAGGTAATGACTTTGGAACACATTCACACTCAGCACTCGTAAGGTTTAAACACAAATGTTCGATAAAAGAATAGCATAAGGAAACGCTGATGAAATGTTTTACGCCGTTTACCGGCAAACTTTGCAACGCAAAGTTTTTTGCAGAAGCAAAGTATCTCCTTTATTGTTTCTCGATGTTCAGTATAAGTGGCTCTGAACATTTGCGAAACAACGATTTTAAAGGTAGGCACTGAAAAGTAGTCTCTAAAAACATCAGTTTTTAGAGATGCCCTCAATTCTCGATTGAATTAATCAGTGCCTCCTTAAGTTTATAAGTCAAGCACTTTTATTACTTTTTGCTTTATTTACTGCTCCGTTAAAAATACGAGCCTGCCTATTTGAAAATAGAGACTTGCTATTCAAAAATAGCTACGTTGTATT
>CALDWC010000103.1 GCA_937923945.1 uncultured Treponema sp. | reverse complement strand
ATTATATCCGAAGCGATAAAAAACTTCAACGGAATAATCTGACGTGAATGCAGCAAGTATTCGAAGCACTATGTACTACTTAAGAGAGGCACTTTATAGCGCTTAAGAGAGGCTCTTTATAGTGCTTAGGAGAGGCACTTTATAGTACTTAAGAGAGGCTCTTTATAGTGCTTAAGAGAGGCTCTTTATAGTGCTTAGGAGAGGCACTTTATAGCGCTTAAGAGAGGCTCTTTATAGTGCTTAGGAGAGGCACTTTATAGTGCTTAAGAGCGGCACTGTGTAGTACTTGGGTTCGCCGGTAACACGGCGTCAAGCCTTTAATCAGTGCCTCCGTAAGCAGTCATGTTTTCGATATGAAAAATATTATATAACCTTATAGAAATCCAAACTTAAAATTTTCGCCGCGCAACGGTCAACGAATGTTTTAAATCCTTCAATTTTTTTGTGAGAGAAACTTTATAAATATGCGGATTCAAAATGCGTTTGGAAGTTGCATCCAACCGGTCGAGTTGACTTTCCGCATGTTTTTTGATTGCGTGCAAATCCTGCGGCTCGCAAGCTCGCTTTCCGTTTTTGATCCGCAGCTTCAGCAGCGCTTCGGTTTTCGCCGGCGTAAAGGTAAAACAGCGGGCGGCATCGCTCGGGTGGTAAAACGTTTGCTCCACACCGGCTTCGATGGTCTCGTCATCCAGCGCGACAATGTCCGCCTTAAACGTACCGTCGTTATTATAAAGCCGCCACACCTGCTTGATACCCGGTATTGTCCGCTTTTCGGGATTATCGGAAAATTTCATAACCGGCACCCACGTACCGTTTTCCGATTTTCGAGCAGCCAGTTTGTACACGCCGGTGAACGAAGATTCGGTGCCGCCGGTAACCATGTGCGTTCCGATGCCCCAACTGTCAATCGGCGCTTTGTTGAGAACAAGCGATTCGACGATTTCTTCGGTCAGCTCATTTGACACGGTGATAGTCGCATTCGGGCAACCGGCTTTATCCAAGCGTTTTCGAACATCATTACTCAAATAGAACAAATCGCCCGAGTCAAGCCGCACTCCGAAATTTTTGCCTTTTGCTTGTAATCGCTTGCCGACTGTAATCGCATTGCCGATACCGCTTTTCAACGTATCATACGTGTCGATTAAAAACACGGAACCGTCGGGATACAATTCGGCGTATTTTTCAAAAGCAGTTTCTTCGTCGTCGAACGACATCACCCAAGAATGCGCCATCGTCCCCATCACCGGAATGCCGTAGCGTTTTCCCGCCAGTGCGTTACTCGTACCGGCTGCTCCACCGATAAAAGCAGCCCGCGTTGCACTCATCGCCCCGTCATAGCCTTGTGCCCGCCGCAAACCGAATTCCATAATAGGACCTTTTTGCGAAGCAAGCCAAATACGGGCGGTTTTAGTCGCGATTAAACTTTGAAAATTAATCGTGTTCAAAATAACGCCTTCGAGAATGAGCGCATCGATCACTGTCGATTCAACGCGCATCAGCGGTTCGTTCGGAAAAATAAGAGAGCCCTCATCCATCGCATACACATTCCCCGAAAACGAATAACCGCGCAAAAATTGTAAAAAATCATCGGCAAAGATTTTTTGTTCTTGTAAGTACGTAATGTCATCATCGGAAAATCGAAAATCCAAAATCGTTTGCACAAGCGGTTCCATTCCGGCAAAAACCGAATACCCACCGCTAAAAGGATGGCGCCGAAAAAACATATCAAAAACAACACCGTAATTAAGGCGATTTTTCCAAAACCCCTGAGCCATCGTCAGCTCATAAAAGTCGGTAAATAAAGCATCTTGCATAGTTGCATCATTGTAATACTTTCAGTTTTTTTTTACAAGTAAGCGAAACGCATTTTTGCCGGTACCGCTTTCCGTTCAAATACGCAAGAGGACGCCCGCCGCTTTCCCGAATAAAAGCCGTAACGCACAAAGTACGGCGGGCGAAGCGCAATACACGAAACGCCTTTTCCCGCACACCGATATATTATTTCAGTACGCTACTCACCGTTACCCGCACAAACATGACGCACAAAGTCCGACAACGGCGGGAATAGCGATATTGTCAAAATTTTTCAGCGGAAGTATTTCTACGAACGTTGCAATCGCAGCGATAATAAACGCAGAGAAAAAATGATGCAGGATGAAAAGGCTTGCAAAAAATACGGCTGAGAAACAGGCGATGCTCCCGGCGAACGTTTTTTTTGTAATGATTTTAAAATGGTGTTGACCGTATATTTTTCCGACTAAACTTGCAAGTCCGTCTCCGAATGCCAATGAAAAAATAGCGAGTGTCGACGCGGGGGGCGTAAAAAACAAAAGCGAAGTCAAAAGCCCCGCACCGAGCGTAACCGGACCTAACACAAACTTTCCTTCGTCGGCTTGACGGCTTGCAACTTGGGTGATGCGCGAAATCAGCGGAACGGATTTTCCGTTCAAACGGAGCAGTTCGCAGATACTGTAAAATGCAATCCCGAAGATTATCGCTCCCACGGTAATTGCATAAAAGTGATGAGCCAACACCACCGAAAATGCGGAAGAAATATGAATCGATTTCCGCACGAGTTCTTTAACTAAATCATTTACCGTTGCATTTTGGGAGATTTTCCGATACCGGAATTCTTTTAAATTCACTGCATGCTCGCTCATTTATCATTTTTAGATAAAAACATTGTGGAGCGATTTTGTTACACATTTTCATGGGCGTATGATGGGAGAAAACGAAGAAGAACGGCGGAATTTTTTCCAAAAAATTCCGCCCAAACGATTACGCATGGACGGATACCGCAAGCAGTCACGACATAAGGAGGCACTGATTAATTCAATCGAGAATTGAGGGCATCTCTAAAACCTCGGG
>CALDWC010000102.1 GCA_937923945.1 uncultured Treponema sp. | reverse complement strand
CAGTCTTTTTTCGGGTCTACATCATGTTCATTTTTCATGAAAACCTCCGAACATAGAAAAGCCGGCATAAAATCTTATGTCGGCTTCCTCTATAAATATAGCCGAAAAAATTAAAAAAGTGTGTGTTTTAGAAAAAAGTTGTGATTTTTTATGTTTCCGGCAACTGCTGTATTCGCTTCATTGAGGAAAGACTTACGGAAACGCTGATTAAAGGCTTAGTACCGTTTACCGGCGTTTACAGATGCCCTCAATTCTCGATTGAATTAATCAATGCTTCCTTAAACAATTAAGTAACCATATCAAAAAAAATCGGTACAATGAGTTACCGCTCATTTATAGACGCCGCATCAACTTTGACGATTTTAATATACCGAATTAAATCATTATCCATTTCTTGAATGGTAAAAAGGTAGTCTCCGATCTCCGTCTCCACGCCGAGTGCCGGTGATTTTCCGATCCGCTTGAGATAATTAAATAAATAGCCGGCAACCGTGTTTCCGTATGATTCATCAAAATCGGCATCCAATCGCCGGTTAATTTCTTTTATGGAAGTACCTCCGTTTACAATATAATCGGTTTCCTTTACTCCGTCGTATTCGCCGCCTTCCGTTAAATATTTATCAACGGCAAACAAAATTGCGATGGATACAATGCCTAAAAAAGTTTCAAACATACTACCATGGTCGGTAATGATTTTTCTTGCCGTTGCAAATAACAACACTTCGATTGCACTGGCAGGCGTTTGTTTTACCAGCATTTTGATAAACTCCAACCCAATCACGAGAGAAAAAATCAACGATAGCAAATCGGAAAACGAAGGCGTCTGGCGATCTTCGATAATGCAGAAAAAAAGATCTTTTAAATCAACAATAACTTGCAGCAAAACAAAAATAATTCCTACAATCATTACAAACGCAAGAATGATTTCGATGCACGCTGCAATACCGGAAGCACGACGCCGTAAATTTTGGAGGTGGAAAAATGCACGAAATTTTTTCATGACCGGAATACTCCTTCATCTGGTTGTTTTAAAATTATTCTTACCAAATAATAACACAACTTAAAAACAATTGCTAGTTATTTGACTTGAACACTTCTCTTTTTTTAAGTAAAATAACGGGATGAAAAAAATCAAAAAATTTGTTTTTATCTTTTTATGGTTGGCAGGAAATTTTATTCTCACTTCCTGTTTTATACTTGACAAATTTCAAGAATCAAAAGAGAGGGAAATCATTTCGCTGAAAGCAAAAATCGTTCCGCTCACGTTTACCGTCGTACAAAAAGAAAATTCATTTGAAGTCATCTACTCATTTTTGGATATAAGCGGTAATGTTGTAAAGGAAAACTCGGCGACCATACGCGGCAACGAACTTTTTATCGACTGCATTGTAAAAGACTTCAATGCGGATATCAAAGTCGCTTTTCCCGTTGTTTTTTATTCAAACGCGGTATCAAGTTCGGAAGGCATTGTCATTGTTAATGAATACAACAACGAAGGCTTCCCTGAAATTTTCCGCGGGGTAACAGCGCATGAAGTAAAAAAGTTCAAAAAATTATACGTGGACGTTTTAAACGAAGCTCAAGACCGAAATGCGTTCCGCTCGAGTCCGCACGTTGTTGCAAGTAAAAAAACGGAAACGTATCAGCTCGTTTCGCGTATCCGCGGCGGCTTGGAAATTCTCAAAGCCGATAAAAGAAAGGAAAACACGAAATAACCGTATCGGAGGAACCGCTATGAATAAAACAACGGGCACCAATCAACATACGAATATTACCGGTAAAAACGACAGCGGCGATTTAAAAACACCACGGCGTTCACATCCGAATATTGCATACATTTCCGAAGTCAACGAACACGGTGCTGCAAAGACCGCGGTGAAACCGCGAAAAGCGGGACGGTACATTGCTGCGTTTTTTTCCGGCTTGGTAAAAACCATTCAGTTTCTCGCGTCAATCGCCGGGGTGCTTTTATTGGTCTATTTGATTTTACAGCTGAAAGTTTTTGCATCGAAGTTTCAAACTATCATGGAACTACAGGGCATCATCGGCAATTTGAAAAGCTCTGCGCCCGTTGTGCGTCTCCAATTAATTGAGGCGGAAACCGAGCCGGCATCGCCGTTCGGCAGCAAAATCAAAAAACGCGGGATAAAAACTTTTAAAGTGGCATACTTTAACGCAAGCGGTGAAGTTGAAGAATTTGAAACAAATACCGTTTCAATTCCGGGCGAAAACATTTACGTCGACTGCGAAGTGTACAACTTCACCTATTCTCTCATCGAAAAAGGCGAAGCGCAAAATATTGCAGTGCCGTATCGCATTTATTCCGATGTTATACCGCCGGAAGATGGCATCCTTCTCAATGCAAAAAATGAACGCGGCATTCCGTACGCACTGCTGCAAACAAGTAAACTAGGCAGCGAAGAATTTTATGAAACGGAGCACGCTCGATTAACCAAGCTGATGAATATCATCAACAATCCGGTACAGGCGAAAGAATTGGGAATTATCCGCTCATTGCAAAAAGCCGCCGTTGCAAATTACGCATCAATGCAAGTCGGCAGCACTTATACGGTCGTTGTGGAAAACACCGGCGGTTTGATTTTAAAAAAGTAGTCAACCACTCCAGCCGTATTTCATCAAGTAAAAACCTAACCGTAATTTCGCTGTTCCTCAAGTAAAAAACCTAACCGAAATTACTTTTTGTTTCGCCACGGAACTGCAGTAGCAATAAGTGCTTTTTGTAGCTCCGTGACTTTTGCGAGCAGTTCCGATAAATCCAAAGCTGCCTTTCGCCGTTGCAGTTCTGCTTTTTCTTTCTCCGGCACATCAGGAGATTCAAGCAACCGGTTGTACGGTGTTTTTGCTGTATCATATTTTTTTATAACCTTTTTGTCTATCCGTTCTTTTGAAATGATCTTCATTGACGGAAAAAAGTAATTAACAAGACAGCCATAAACTTCATAAAGTTCTTGCATGAGACGCAAAGACTGTTCGCCTTCAAATCTGTAATAGCCGATGACCCGCCGTACTACGCTGTCATTTTTTTGTTCCACGAAGCAATTATCATTTTTCTTATAAGGGCGGCTTCTCGAAAAGTCTATGCCGTTTTCTTGACACCATCCGAGAACTTGCATATTCTTAAACTCTCCGCCGTTATCGCTGTGAAGTCCTTTCATAACAAACGGAAGTTTTGTTTTGGTGTCTTCAATGGCTTTCTTTACCCATCGATGCGCCTTGTTGAGTAAAGCCCTATTTTCCGTCCAACCTGAATAAATATCGGTAACCGTCAGTGTATTAATATATTCACCTGCAGTACTTGTTCCGCAATGTGCGACAGTGTCAAGCTCCAAAAATCCTGGTTTTCGTTCATCCCAGTCGAAAAAAGTGCGTATCGGGATAAGCTGATTGAGGTTTTTTGCAGGTCGTGTCGTCGAGATGCCTTTGACAGAGCATCTTGCAATTTCCGGCTTTAAGACACTTGATATTTTTCCCAATTTCATTTTCAGATCATCGGAATATGAAAACTGCTCGGCAAAGTATGCAAGATTATCACGAATAAAAACGACCAGTCGCT
>CALDWC010000101.1 GCA_937923945.1 uncultured Treponema sp. | reverse complement strand
AATAAAAAAATGTAAAGATGTAAAGACAGAAAGAATATAAAATCAAAATAAAAAACTTTTATTAAAACATACTTTACGGAAGGCACCGGTTAATTCAATCGAGAATTGAGGGCATCTCTAAACGCCGGTAAACGGCATCAAGCCTTTAATCAGCGTTTCATTATACCTATATTACAAAGCGGTTTACAACGCTGCCCAATGCAAAAACGGAAGAGCCTTTTGCAAGCAGAACAAGCCGCCCCTTGTATCATATCTGAAACATAGCCTCTGTTTCTCTAAGAATCTAGCCTATGTTTCTATAGAAATATAGGCTAGATTTCTCTTTAACTATACACTAAACGTTAACTCCATTCATATCGTATTACAGGATACCGTACGAACATAGTACCGGATACATTACGAGCGCAATACAGGATATACGCTAGATTATATAGAGGCACGATTAAGTACTATACAGAGACACTTTAAGGCGCTGTACATGGGCAGTTTAAAGTACTATAAAGCTTTTAAAATAAAAATATAATTTACTACTTGACAAATTTATAAAATTTTGTAAATTATAAGCAACAATTAGTTGTAGGAGGCTAATTTATGAATGAAAAAGTCATTGATGATTTGAACGAGCAAATCAATTTTGAGTTTTATTCAGCGTACATTTATTTGGAACTGGGCTTAATTATGGAAAAGCAGAATTACAAAGGCTTTTCTGCATGGCTTATGTCTCACTATCGTGAAGAACTTTCGCATGCGGGCGATTTTATCAATTATATGATTAAACGGGATTTTACGCCCAATTTGCATGATATAAAAATGGAGAAGTTTGATGTGAAAACTCCTTTGGAAGTAGCACAAATTATTCATGATCACGAAAAGAAAGTAACCAGTCGAATTTATGCTTTGCACGATACCGCTAAAAAAGCAAACGATTATGCAACGGAAATTTTTATGCACAGTTATATCAGCGAGCAAATTGAAGAAGAAAATATAACAAAAAATATCCTTGACGGCTTTACACTTGCCGGAAATGATGTTTCAGCTCAGTTGACTATTGACAGAAGCTTAAAAAGCGCAGAATCGTAAAATTAATCTTGTATTGAAGGCATCTTCTAAAAAGTCATGTTGATTTTTGAGAAGATGCCGGAAAATATTTTAAACCTTCCTTAAAATGCGACAGTTGAAGAAACATCAGTTTCTGAAAACTGCCGCATTAGTGTGCTCTTGAGCACACATGTTTATAAGCAAGTTTTGCAAATCAGTTTACTAAGCAAAACTTGACCGGTTAATGAGCCGCGCTAGTTCAGCGGCGAAGTTAACCGTTCCTCTCGACAATACTCCGCTCAATTGTTATACTTTCCTGATAAAAGCCTCGGTAAAAACAAACGATGAGTAGCTGCGGTTTTTGTGATACCAGCACTTTGGAATAAAATTCTAAAGTGCAGGTACGATTAAAAGTTTTCGCGTTAGCCGCTTATATTTTTTAATTCTTTGACCATATCCAGTTTGGCAATTTTTTTTACTTGAATATACTGCACAAAAAGATAGAGCAATAAAGCTATTGCAAAACTCAGCGGATAAAAGTAGAGCGGAATATCCAATATCATATAGGCATCGACTTTTTGTATTGAGATTTCAAAAAAAGATTTAACCGTAATTGCTACAAGCGGAAACGAAACAAGCAAAAAAAGCATTGCTACATTTCGAAGCGATTTTAAATAAACCTTTGAAATTTCTGCAGGCGTAAATCCGAAAATTTTTAAGTATGAGATGTTGAGTTTGAACTTATCCAAAATAATTTTGCTCAAAACATACATAATTAAAAAGTAAAATGCTGCCGATACAACTTTCATTATTTCAAAAATCGATGCGAAGCCGTCTAAAAAATGAGTCAAAAATTGATTTATCTTATCGCGATCAATGATTGTTATCAGATTATCATCTTTTATTTCCGTGAGTTTTGTATCGGAAAAATAGGCATTGTAATAGTGCGTATCAATGTCAAACAATTTCTGCAAGTGCTTCATCGGCATATAAAGTGAAAGTCCTTTTATATCGTTAAAAACGGTTTTTACAATCAGCTTTTTTTCTTCCGATTCGTGCGTGCGAGTCAAAGTAATCGTATCGCCAAGGTTTAACTTATATCGATGCAAAAAACCGTACGAAACCGCAAGCTCGTTTGCCTTTAAGCTATCAAGCGGAACGGATTTATTATTGTACCGACTTCCGCTGTCTAAACCGTATACTTGCGTTTCAAATTTTTTCTCCTTGCTTTCCGGATAAAAATCCACCGAAAGAATCAGTGCTTTTTGTAAATCGCCATCGTTTTCTTCAGGCATTTTTACCATCGTGATGATTTCGTACTTCATATCCTTTTTTATACTTTCAGCATAGTTATCAAATGCCGGTCGGAACAGTAACGAAACAAATAACAAGATACTTGCAATAAAAAGACCAAAAAATAAAACAATCATATTCATTTTATTGTCAAGTAAAACTCGTATCTTAAACTGCGTTAAAAAAGAAAATCGTGACAAATCAATATTCATTCGCCGTTTTACTTTTTTAAATTCTCTTCGTAAAAATCGGAGCGGCGTTAATCGCAGCATAAAGAGCAACATAAAAAAGTTAATAGAAAACATACATGCTATGGGAACAATCGTTGACAAGAAAAGTGCTCGCATATTAAATTGTACTTCAAACGGCAAGAGTGTGTACGAAGTATAATAAAGACCTGCATAAAATTTATAGCCTATTGTATATGATATGATGTTTCCAATAATGGCAGCTAAAATCGTTAAAAAAAGCGGCAATGATAAATAATGAAAAAGCAGTTCTCTTTTTTTATATCCCGACGCTAAAAGCGTTCCAATCGTAGGAGCTTCTTCTTCGATTAAACTGCGACATTGGCTTGCCGCTAAAAATGCAAATGCTATAAAAATAACACAATGCAGCACCATCATCATCGGAACATCGCCCGCCATATCATCGATTACATAGGTGATGCAGCGGTTATCAAAACGAGTCAAAGCACTGATCACATAATTATCTTTTTTAATAATTGCCGATATCGCATTGAGCTTTTCTCTCGCTTCTTTTTCGTTGAGTTCTACATTGCTATGATAGGCATAAGAATATTTTTTACCGCTTTCTCCCAGTAAGTCAAAACCTTTTTCAGTTAAAACGGCAATCCCGAAAAAACCGGTATCCATAACAATATCGGCTTGCGTTCGAAGGAGCGAACTATAGTCTGGCGTTACGATAAGTCCTGAAATACTATAGCTTTGACCTTCAAGCGTGATCGTCCTTCCAAGCTCAAGTTTGTTTGCATCGGCAACATTGTAGGATATCGCAATTTCAGTTTCGTTTACCGGTTCTCTCCCTTTTGAAAAAACACAGGTGTTGATATTACGTCGTAATTTATAACAGCGTAAAACTCGGCTTTCATTGAACGTCCGCTCTTTATAAAAATTTTCATAAAGACAAACATTTTCTTTTTCAATTTGTTCTTTTGTTTTTTCGGATAATGGAAACATGACGGTACATTGCCCGTCTTCAACTTTTTGTTCTTTCAAACTCTTATAGTACAATTTTTTAATGCTCCCTTGACTTATTAAAAATGAAGAGATAAAAAAGACCATAAAAATCATTGCAAAAAAAAGCGGTAGCGATTTTCCCGGATGCATGAGCAGCATTCGAAAAATGCGTTTATTGATCGGATTTTTCATTACCATTCCACCTCCCGTGCAGATATTTTTGTTTCATTGTTTTCTCCGTTTCCTATTTGTCCGTTTCGTAAATGTAAACAGATATCGCACATTTTTGCGATTTGGCTATTGTGCGTTGCAATAATCACCGTTGTTTTATATTCACCGTTAAGCTTTTCGATAAGCTCCAAAACTTCTTTTCCGCTTTCATAGTCTAGAGCCCCGGTCGGTTCATCGCAGATAAGGAGTGAAGGTTTTTTAATAATCGCTCTTGCGATCGAAGTTCGTTGCGCTTGCCCGCCTGAGATTTCGTTCGGATATTTTTTGCGTTGTTCGCTGAGTCCAAGCGAGCTTATTAAACGGTCAAGATCAAGCGGCGATTTTGATACGTATTGTCCGACTTGAATATTTTCTTCAACGGTTAAATCGCTTATTAAGTTATAAAATTGAAAGACAAAACCGACATTGTTACGGCGATAAAGCGTCAGCTCTTTGTTGTTCATTTTTTCCAGTTCATGATTGAAAACAGTGACGCTTCCTTTATCAATATGTTCAATGCCGCCTAAAATATTAAGCAGTGTTGATTTTCCCGAGCCGGAAGGTCCCAAAAGACAAACCAGTTTTCCCGCTGCAATGTTGAGGTCAATGCCTTTTAAAACATCAACCTTTGTTTCGGCAATTCCATAGGATTTCCATAAATCGTTTATTTGTATCATATACGTATTCCTCATTATGCTATAAATTATAATCCAGTTTATAAAAATATCAATATAGGTTAACAATAAAACTAGCCGCTTTAATACCGGCAATGCGAGAAACTTCTCCAGCAATACCTGTTTTAGCTTGTTGTTCGAATATTTTAGGTAAAATCGGCAAATGAAAAACCCCGAAGGAGGCACTGATTAATTCAATCAAGAATTGAGGACGCCTTTCAAAAACTCGGGTTAGATTTTTAGAGACGACTTTTCAGTGCCTCAATATGACAGCCAATACCCTGCTGAGAGCAAGCGAAGAATCCCCGTGTGTCAGCATCAAAAAATACAAAGCCTGTAAATAAAAATAGAGACTGTGTATCTGAAAATACAAAGCCTGTAAATAAAAATGGAGACTATGTATCTGAAAATACAAAGTGCTAACAAAGGCACTGATTAAACGGAGTCAAGTCTTTAATCAGCGTGTCCAAAAGTACCCTATAGATTTTAGGCGAGATAATCGCGCACCTCAAAGTTTTAATGTCAAAGCAGTGCCGGAAATCTTGACCCGACTGCAAAAAGGCACTATAATGCCTCCATGAGGCTACTATGATTTCTACGGAAATATTTACCAAATGGTTGGAACAATTTATTAATTTTGAGCGGGATCCGAAAAAGGATTTACTCAACTTGGAAAAAATGCACTTTTATGCGGCACAATTCGGCAACCCCCAAAACGCATATAAAACAATTCACGTGGCAGGTTCAAAAGGGAAAGGCTCCGTTTCCACGATGATAAGCAGCTGCCTTGCGGAAGCAGGTTTTAAAACGGGTTTGTACACGTCGCCGCACGTGACGGATTTTCGCGAGCGGGTATCGCTTGCGGGAACTTTTTTTTCCGATGAAGCGTATTCAAAGGCATATTTGGAAATTATGGACGGTTTTGAAAAAATTGTTGCGGAAAATCCGAAAACCGATCCGACTTGGTTTGAAGTCGTTACTTGTTTGAGTTTTGTTATTTTTCGCAATGAAGCGGTTGATTACGCCGTCTTTGAAGTGGGACTGGGCGGTAGGCTGGACACGACCAATATTATAAACCCGCGTGTTTGCGCAATTATGCCGATTGAGCTGGAGCATTGTCAGTACTTGGGAGATACATTGGCAAAAATTGCGTTTGAAAAAGCGGGAATTATCAAGCAGGGCGTGCCGTTTTTTTGTTTTGAGCAAAAAGACGAAGCGCTGCACGTTTTTCAAAAAACGGCACGTGATCGGAACGCCCCGATGTTCTACATGCCCGATGTAATTCAAACTATTGACTATACGGTTTCGTTTAGCGGCTTGCAAATGACGGTTGTCTACAACGGCAGCACAAAACCGGGGAGCCTTTTTATCCGTCCGCTGAAACCGGTATTGCAGCTTTTAGACGAAGTGCAGGCAAAAAACGCAGCCTTGGTTGCAGCCCTCGTAAAATACGTAGAACCGTCGATTTCCGAGGATGTTTTAGAGCGGGGTTTACACAACGCGTGGCTACTCGGTCGCTTTGAAGTACTCCGCAAAGAGCCGCCGGTTATTGTGGACGGTGCTCACACAATAACGAGTTTGTCGCTTTCGGTTTCAACTTTTGAAAAACTGATCAACAACGGAGAAAAGGGTGTTTTAGTTCTCGCCTGTGCGGAAGACAAGGACGTGGAACATTTTGCGCCGCTTTTTGAACGAGATTTTGACCGCATCTATTTGACCATTCCGGGCGTTTTCAAAAAAAGCAACTTGGAGCGGCTGCAAAAAGCGTTTGAAACGTATTATAGAGGAAAACCGCAGCAGTTGACCGTTTCGTACGATTTTCAAACGGTTATCAAAGAAGCATACGCCGAAGCAACGGAAAAGCGTAAACCGCTTTTAATTGCCGGCTCGTTCTATTTGGTCGGTGAAGCGAAAAAGCTGATTTAAAAAACTTCGGTTGAGATTTTATCGGCGCATAAAAAAGCCTGTTCGTAATGAACAGGCTTTTGTTTTTATCAAGCAATGGGGCTAGAACTTAATGCTGGCTCCTAAACGAAGCGTAAAGTTGTTTGCAAATTGCCTTTTAATCATTTTATTTTCATTGCCGTCTTTTGTCAAAAAGTATTTGTACTGCAACCCTGCTACGGTTTCGCCGGCAAACATACGCTGTGAATAAAGTTTAATAAAGTGGAGGGAATCGGTAAAATTCAAATTGATACCCACGTTCGGATTAAAATAATAACTTACTCCTGCACGCAATCCTAAACCCGCTTGAACAATATTTTGAAATTCAGTTATCGTTTTTGCACTTGCAAGTTTCTGACCAAGTAGTGTATCTTTCTCTACAGGGCGTTTGACGTGAACGTAGTTTACCGCAATACCGCCGCCGACAAAGAAGCTCAGGTTATTCTCTTTTTTGAGAATTTTCATCAAGTCAACACCGCCGCCGAGCTGTCCGTCAAGGATAATCGTTCCGCCGATTTTGTTACTGTCTTTAAAAGTACCCGGATACATTATTGAGATAGGATCAAAGCCGGAACTATACATCTTCGCCGGTAAACCGAGCGAAAGACTCGTATAAAAAACTTTATAGGTTACATCCAACCCTAAGGCGTATGCATTATACACATTTTTTGACTTTTGATCGCCAATCTGCAAGTCACCCATAAGTCCGGCATTAACAAATTCATCCTTAAGATTGTTAGCCAGTTTTTCCGAATCGTACGTAGTCATAATTGTATGATTCATGTAGCCGAGTGGGTCAATATTGATTGCAAGTCCGACCCCTTCTGCAACCAGTGAAAACGACAATGTCAGTGCTAAAACAGCTAAAATTTTTTTCTTCATAAGTAAAAACCTCCTACAGTTTTTATTTGTAGCCAAAGAATACCAAAAATAAAAAAGTTTGTCAAGAGAAAAGATTCATGTTTTTCTAGTATAATTTTGCCGATTTTAATCGAATGAAATGCGCCTACTTGACAGATAAACGAAAGCGGTGTACCATAAAGAAACGCTTTTATTTAAGGTAGGCACTGAAAGGTAATCTTTTAAAAACTTTTAGTTTTTAACAATGACCTTAATTCTCGATTGAATTTATCAGCCTTCTTTAAAGATTCGGAGGTTTTATGAACGACAATGTAGTGGTAGCACGTGAAGTTTTGGATTCACGGGGAAATCCGACGGTTGAAGCTGAAGTGTATTTGTTTGACGGAAGTCACGCAACGGCTATTGTACCGTCGGGCGCTTCAACCGGCGAGTTTGAAGCACTGGAATTGCGGGACGGCGACAAAGCCCGTTTCGGAGGCAAGGGGGTAACTAAAGCCGTTAAAAACATCAATGAAGTTATCGCCCCTGAACTGACCGACGTTGATCCTTTTGATCAGGCGGAAATTGATAACACGATGCTGAAACTGGACGGCACGGAAAATAAGTCGAAACTGGGGGCGAACGCGATGCTTGCCGTTTCGATGGCATTTGCACGCGCAGCGGCAATTTCCCGCAATTTGCCCTTGTACAATTATTTGGGCGGTGTGCATGCGCTGACCTTACCCGTGCCGATGGCGAATATTCTCAACGGTGGACGCCATTCCGACAACAAAGTTGACTTTCAGGAATTTATGATTATGCCGATTGGGGCGAAAACATTCCATGAAGGAATCCGCATGACGGCGGAAGTGTTTCACGCGTTAAAAACAATTCTCAAAGATGCAGGACAGGTTACCGCCGTCGGTGATGAAGGCGGTTTTGCTCCGAACATTGAAAACGAACAGGCTTTGGAGTTTGTTTTAAAAGCAATCGATAAAGCGGGATACAAAGCGGGAGCTTCCGGTGATTTTATGATTGCGTTGGATTGTGCCGCTTCCGAATTGTATGAAGCGGGAGATCGAAAAGGCTATAAATTTTGGAAATCGAATCCTTCAAAGGTTTTAAATGCGGATGAAATGATTGCGCTGTACACCGATTGGATAAAAAAATATCCGATTATTTCGATTGAAGATCCGCTTGACCAAAACGACTGGGAAGGATACCAAAAAATAACCGCAAAACTCGGAGACAAAATCCAGATTGTCGGAGACGACTTTTTTGTTACAAACACCAAGCGATTGGCGCGCGGCATCAAAGAACATTCGTGCAACTCCATTTTGATTAAACTCAATCAAATCGGAACGGTTACCGAAACCATCGATGCAATCAAAATGGCGAACAACGCCGGATACACGGCGGTTATTTCGCACCGCTCCGGTGAAAGTGAAGACACTTTTATTGCCGACCTCGCCGTGGCGTTTGAAACCGGACAGATTAAAACCGGTTCGATGAGTCGTACCGACCGCATTGCAAAATACAATCAACTGCTTCGCATTGAAGATTATCTCGGCGCGCAAGCCCGCTATCTCGGTGCAAAAACATTTGCGAAATATTTGGAAAAATAAAAGGATTATTCAACGACGGTAATATCGTAAATAATCGAAACATTTGCGGAAACGCTGATTAAAGCCTTGCAGTTTTGTGCTGCAGGGTTTTTTTGTCGATAAACTGCCGCCACATTTTCAAAAACTATTGAAAAAAACTTCCGATTGTGCTATAATGCATTCCATTATCAAAAATACAAATGGTGTCACAATGAAATACTATGATGAAAATAATTTAGCGATTATTGCCTGTCCTGCCGGTAAAAATTTTGCCGATGCAACGATTAAGCATTTGGATCGCTTAAGTGCGACCAAGTTTAACCGGCGATTAACGAGCCTTTCGAAACGTTACGGTATGGATCGAAAAGAAATTATCCGTCAGTTGAATTTTTCTTCCGATTTGGAAAGTCCGAAAATGCCGAATCATAAAAGTTTGGATAAAATCGCAAAGCCGAATTTCAGCGTAAAAGCTCGGTTTACTTATTTTGTAAACGGCGAATTCAAAACCGAAATTTTGGAATCAATTCGCGGTCGTGATGTGTATATTTTTCAGGACGTTGAAAATCATACGCCGGTTGCCGTCAATGATGAAAACGACAAGCATTGCTTTTCGGTGAATGATAACCTTTTATCACTCATTGTGACAATTGATGCAGCCCGTCATGCCGGTGCGAACAGCATCAATTTAGTGCTTCCCGCATTTCCATACAGCCGTCAGCACAAAAAAAAGGGACGAGAAGGTTTAACCGCAAGTTTGCTTTCTCACGTGTACGAACTGCTCAATGTGAATTACATCATCACGTTGGATATTCACTCGCGCGAAATTGAAAACGCATTTCATGATTGCCTTTTACAAAATTTGCATGCCAGCTTCCAGATTATCAGTGAACTTGCAAAAATTATTGACTTGACGGAAAATTCCACGGAAGACCTCGTAGTGGTAGCCCCCGACAGCGGCGCCGTTGATAGAAATAAATTTTATGCTACGGGATTAAAAAAACCGCTTGCGATGTTGTATAAGGAACGGGACTATTCCGTGGTGTCGGTCAATGCAAAGCAAAACAATATCGTAACGATGAACTTGCTCGGTGATGTCCGTGGAAAAACGGCTTTTTTGGCGGACGATATGCTCGGAACGGGCGGCACGCTCCTCAAGGCGTTCGAGTTTCTCAAAAACGAAGGGGCGCAAAAAGTAATTGCGGCAATCAGTTTACCGCTTTTTAACGGCAATGCAATCGCCCAATTTGATGAAGCATATTCAAAAGGACTTTTTTACCGAATTATCGGGACAAACGCCGTGTATCATGACGAATTGAAAAAACGGGAATGGTACATCGAAAGCGATGTATCGGGGCTTTTTGCTCAAACGATTTTCCGCATGCACAATCACGACTCGGTGAGCAGTTTGTTGGATAACCGCGAAATTATTAAAAAAACCTTGGAAAACGCCGCAAAAAAATAGATGGACTGTATTTTCGCCTGTGATGCCGGCACTTCCGCAGTGAAAGCAGCACTCGTTTCAGCAAAGGGTACGGTGTTTTGCGAAAGACGAGCTTCCGTTTATGCAAAGCCGTCTGCCGCCGAATATCTGCACGCTTTTTTTTCATTGTTTATAGAAATGCGGCTGTTCGCACAAGAAAAAAAACTCCGCATTGCAGGTATTTGTATTTCAGGAAACGGTCCCTCGCTTGTTTCGGTTACAAACGTGCGTCCGTATTGGGGCGAAGGACCCGAAACGAAGTTTTCACCATTATACGATGAACTACTTCTCTGGAACGAAAATCCGCTTTACGAATTATTTCTTTCCGATGCGGAAACGGCTTTTTTTGAAAGTCTGCAAAATTCCGGTTCAATTTTTTTACCGCGGATATTTTTACTCGCAAAAAAATTGGCCGCAGAGAAAATGTACACCCCGCATGTATTTTTGCCGCTTCCCGAATATATTAGCTGGGTTCTCACCGGTAACGCCGTGTGCTTTTTACCGGAATCCCGCTACCAAAAAGCGTACTGGTTTCCGTCAGATATACAACGCCTCGAAGAGTTTTTCAACGAAAATGAAACAATCTTTTCAAAATCTTTTTCACTTCCTGAAATAATGCCGCCCTTTGCTCCGACCGGTACGGTAATCGGACAGTTTAAATCGATTCCGGTGATTGCGGGAGCACC
Organism: uncultured Treponema sp.; assembly: GCA_937923945.1. GTDB lineage: Bacteria > Spirochaetota > Spirochaetia > Treponematales > Treponemataceae > Treponema_B. The sequence goes on along the minus strand of CALDWC010000101.1, from coordinate 33,138 downwards.
CGATTTTTTTGCAGCCCTCGCCGGTACTAAAACGATTACGCCGCTTTCGGCGTGCGATAGAGCGGGTAGCACGGAAGGACTTAATGTGTGCATTGGTGTCCCGCCGGAAAATGCAGCACCTTTTCGTTTGCTGCCGTCCGTCATTGAGCCGAACTGGAATATTTCCGTGCTCCTTGGAAGGACGGGACACTTTTTCAAGCTGTACAGCCGCCGCCAATCCGAACACAATGAGCTTTGTTCGTTTTTTGAAACGCTGAACACGGCGATTGCAAAATTGGAAGCGGCAGCAGGCACGCGGCTGGCGTTTACCCTTTCCGGCGGTCAAGCGCTAAACCGCGATTGGAATCAACTGAAAGCAGAGCAGACAAACCGCTGTTTTCTTGTGCCGCAAACCGTCAACGGTGAGCTTTTAGGTGATGCGATTTTCGGTTTTACCGCGCTGCAGTATTTTTCCGACTTTGCGGACGCCGCACAAAGCATCGTTCATATCACGCAGAGTTTTGAGCCGCGATAGAAAGGCTACGCACTGCACCCGATTCACTTTTTTACCATTTCTATTTCCGTGCCCACCTTATGCTTAATCGCCCCGAAGGGACATGCATGCACACAATCGTGGCAGCGGATACATTCGGGACTATTCGGCGTTTTGTACGTCGGAATATGAAACTTGCACACCTTTTCGCATTTTTTGCATTGCACGCATTTGGCGCGGTCAATCGTCAACCCGTATATGCTGATCGGATTAAAAATGCCGAGCAAAGCTCCCAGCGGACACAAAAATCGGCAAAAAGGACGATACAACACAACCGCGAGCGCAACCACAACGAGCGAAATAAAAAGCTTATTCGCAAAAAGCACTCCCGCCGCGGCGCGCAGCGACTCGTTAACCGCCATCAAGGGCAGCGCCGCAAAGAGCGTTCCGGCAGGACAGATATATTTACAAAAATACGGATCGGTAAATCCGAACTTATCTTTTAGCGCAAACGGCAGTAAAAACACAAACACCGCCAAAATAACGTACTTCAAATACGAAAAAACTTTTGCGACCTTTTTTACCACGGGTATTTTTTTTACCGGAATTTTAAAAAGTAAATCCTGAAAAAAACCGAACGGACACGCATATCCGCAAAAAAGCCGCCCCGCAAGGATTCCGAAAAACACGACCAAACCGACCGCATACAGCGGAAAATGAAACCCCTTGCCGGAAATAGTTGCCTGAATCGACCCGATCGGACAACTCGTCAGCGCCCCCGGGCACGAATAACAATTCAGTACCGGCAAACATACCGTTTTACTCGCGCCGCGAAAAATCTTGCCCTCAAAAAACCCCTTGAGATTTCCATTAATCGCCAATGCCCCGAGCGCCTGAATATAATGCCGCGTATATTTTCGCTTTTTCGGTTTATCCTTTTTTTCACCGAAGTTTTTTTCCGGCGGCAGAGCCGCTTCGTGTGTCAAAGTTTGGCTTTCCGTATACGCTCCGGTTCTATCCTCACTGTTTGTTTTTATTTCTTCCATAAATATTTACCCGTTTACCCGATGCCGATGCATTCCAAACAAATGTTCACCGCTTTTTTTAAAACAACCGCTCCGTCTCCGACGAGCAGTCCTGAGACAATCAACGCGATTGATGCAATCAAAACCGCCACCGTTATTACACCCTTTGTTTTTTTCATAGGAGTCATTATAGCAAAAAACTGTGTTTTGTAAACACTCGCCGTTTATCAGCTTACTTTTCAAGAAGTCGGATGTTTTCATTTTCACCGAGTACAAACACGCGATCGCCCGTTTGAAAAATATCCGTCGCGGAAGGATTCACTTTCACTTGATTATCACGAGTGATGGCAATCACGCTGATGCGATACTTATTGCGGATATCCAATTCCAAAATAGAGTGGTTAACCCAGTCATCGGGAATGCGGATTTCCGCGATGGAGTATCCTTCCGCAAGCTGAACAATATCAACCAGATTTTTTGTTACGAGGGAATGGGCTAATTTTATCGCAGTTTGTTTTTCCGGAATAATAGTAACCGTTGCTCCGAGCTTTTCCAAAATACGCGAATGCGTTTCGGAAGCCGATTTGACAATAATTTCTTTTACACCGAGATCACGGCATTTTAATGTTGCTAAAAGGGCTTGTTCAAAACATTCGCTGATTGCGACAATCACGACGTCCGAGTCTTGAACCCCTAAGTCTTCTAAAACACCCGGCACGCTGATATCCGCCACGTAAGCTTCAGCGACCTTGTCGGCTATCAAGTTTATCGTTTCTTCGTTCGAGTCAATGACAATGACGTTTTGGTTTAAATCAACTAAAGTTTTTGCAAGGTTCGTACCGAAAAGCCCCAACCCCATTATCGTAAAAGTTTTTTGTTTCATGCAACTATCCTCCTGTTATAGGGAGTTCTTTATATTCGTTCTTTATCCAATAATAATTTTTTCTTCCGCTTCATGGAAGTTTACTTTTCGCTTTGTCCGTGCAAAAGCAAAAACCATTCCGAGGATTCCGACTTTTCCGAAAAGCATCGTCATGGAAATTAACACCTTACTTACGGTGTGCAAATCCGCCGTAATGCCGCGGGTCAATCCTGCCGTTGCGAATGCAGAAAAAGCTTCAAACATCAAATCGAGTGGCGGTATATTTTTTTCAAATATCATTAAAAAAAACGATACAATGAGACACCACAACAAGCTGATAAAAAAAATAACGGCAGATTTTTTTACGATGTCGGTTGAAAGCCGCCTTTTAAAAATAACAATTTCGTCTTTGTTGCGGAGCAGCGAGCGCAGCAATGCAAACAGTGTTACGAGCGTGGTCGTTTTTATGCCGCCCGCCGTTCCCGCAGGAGAGCCGCCGACAAACATCAATATAATGGTTGCAAACGCCGACGCATGGGTGAGTTTTGCCTGATCAATGGCGGCAAAACCTGCCGTACGCGGCGTTACCGATTGAAAAAACGCCTGTATGATTTTATCCCCGATTGACATATCACCGATAGTTTCGGGATTGCTCCATTCGGTCAGTAAAAACAACAAGGTTCCGCCCGCAATTAAAACCGCCGTACTAACCAGCACAATTTTAGAATGGAGTCGCAGCGTCTTTAAATGGCGCGTTTTTAAAACGTCGATGTATACTCGAAAACCAAGTCCCGCAATAATAATGAGGGCAGCAATAGTCAACAGCATACCGTGGTGCGAATTGTACGCGCATAAACTTTCATCGCCCAGCACATCAAAACCGGCATTGCAGTACGCGCTAATCGAATGAAACACGGCGTACCATATCCCGCGAACAAAACCGAATATCGGCACAAATGAAAAAGCGAGCAAAACGACTCCGATGCCTTCAATCAAAAACGTGCTTTTTAAAATAAAGATAATCAATTTTGAAAGATCACCCAGATACGGCGAATTTGTTGCTTCCTGCATAATTCTCCGCTGACTGCCTTCCAGTTTTTGATTTGTCAGTATACCGATAAACGCAACGATGGTCATAACTCCGAGACCGCCCAGCTGTATCACCAATAAAATAAAACATTGTCCGAAAAGCGACCAATAAGCATAAGTCGGTTCGACAACCAGTCCGGTTACGCAAAATGCACTGGCAGAAGTAAAAAAAGCATCAATAAAATGTGTTGCTCTGCCATCCTGCGTTGAAACTGGCAACATTAAAACAACCGTACTCACCAAAATCACCGACGCATAAACTACAAAGAGAAAGAGCGGCGGATTTTCGGCTATTTTTATTTTCAACTTGGCAAGTACTGATACCATAGGCGAGCATTATATTAAAAGTGTAAAAATTTTACAATTCACTTTTGAAAACACCGATTCGTTTTCGATAATTAATTATTTTTTCGATAATTTCCTCCGGGGTTTCTTTTACTATGAGCGTATTGCCGGAAAGCAGCTTAATCGTAACATCCGGTTTACTTTCAATCGTTTCAATCAAGTGCGGATTTAACCAATAGGTAGTTCCGTTCAATCGTGTTACTTCAATCATTGTTTGCTCCTCGCCGAATATGATTATATCATTCTGCAACGTAAAGTACAAGAGCGAGACTGCATAATGCTGCATTGACCTTTTACTTCCTTTTATTTATACTCTGAGTAGTTTGAGGTTTATCATGAAAGAACGATTTAAAATTTTAAAAGCAATTGGTTCCGGTATCAATCGTTTACGATTGATCATTATTAATATTGTATTTTTTTATCTTTTAATTTTAGTTTTTGCCGCAATATCAAGCGGCGCAAAAACGGGAGAAAAACATGTTGTCCTGAACAGCGACAGTGTGCTACTCGTGCAGCCGGTTGGTGTGATTGTGGAAAATGCGGATGATCACGCGCTACCGCAGCAGCTAATGATGCAAGGTGAAAAAATTACTTCCGTTTCGGATATTGTTGCCGCGATTTTGGCGGCAGCTCATGATCGGCATATTACATCGCTCGTATTTGATTTTTCAAAAAGCCGCATGAGTTTAAGCTCGGCGTATGAAATCAAAGCGGCTCTCGATGTGTTCAAGCAAAGCGGCAACCCCTATTATGCGTTTAGTACCGCCTATCGCCTACCTTCGTATTTTGCAGCTTCATCGGCAGAGCGTGTCGGTCTTGATGTGTTCGGAGACGCGGATTTTTCGGGGCTTGCATCGGAAGGAATGTTTTTCGGCGGAATGCACGAAAAAACGGGTATTCAATATTTTGTGTCAAAAGCGGGAACGTATAAAGGAGCTGCAGACACATACACGGAAAAAGCCTTTACAAAGGAAGTGCGTGAAAATTATGAAAGTATGTTCGGCGATACCTGGGCGTATTTTGTCAAAGCTTGTGCAGAAAATCGCGGTATTTCGGAATCGGCTCTTTTAGAATATGCGGAATCCCCGCTTGCAATTTTGAAAAAGCACAACGGAAAAGCGGCCACCGCCTTGCAGGATTTAAACGTGGTAACGGATGTTGCAACTTTCTCGGATTTTCTTCAGTCGCTTTCAATTTCAGAATCAAACCTCGTATCGTACAAAGATTTTGCTACGACACTCAAGCATGGACATTCACGGAACACCGTGTGCATTATCAACTTGGACGGTGCAATCACTTCAAACGATTTGGGTTTTTCGGGAAGAAACGCCGCTGAGGATTGGCGATTGGTGAACAAGTTCGAAGAAGCGTGCGGTGATCCGTCGACCCGTGCAATTATAGTGCGGGTGAATTCCGGCGGCGGTGAAGTGTTCGCCTCCGAAGTAATCCGTCGGGCGTTGGAAAAGAGCCGAAAGCAATACAACATTCCGGTGATTGTTTCAATGGCGGACGTTGCCGCTTCCGGTGCGTATTGGATTTCGAGCAATGCCGATTATATTTTTGCAAACCCGTTTACCATTACCGGATCAATCGGTGTGCTGTCGTCATTACCGAATCTCAAAGATGCTTTACAAAAATATTTGGGGATTTCAACGGATTTGGTGTACAAAGGCGCAAAGCCGCTTTCCGTACTTGAACCGCCGACGGCAACCGATATGGAAATTATGCAATTACAAGTTTCCGGCATTTATGACGCTTTTTTGCAGACGGTCAGCACCGGACGTAAAATGCCGAAAGAAGCGGTTGCAAAGCTCGCATCCGGTAAAGTGTATTCCGGAAATCAGGCACTACAGCTCGGTCTCGTTGACAAACTCGGAACGCTGCAGGATGCGATTTCTTACGCGGCGGGCTTATGCGATTTGGGAAACGATTATACGGTAAAAACAATCACGGAGAAAAAAACTTTTTGGGAAGAGTTCTTACTTACCGTTACGAAAAACGGTGTAACGATTTCACAAATGCCGCTTTTAAAATCATTCGTAGAAATTTCCGCCCTTGCCCGTACCAATAAATTTTTGCTCTACGAACCGCTCATGTTTACCGTGTACTAATCGGCAAACCATTCGGATAAAAACGACGGAAGATACCGTTCCGTCGTTTTTTTATATTTGTCTAATAAAAAATGCCGCACAATGTGTTGCATGCAAAAAAATTCTTTTCGAACTCCATAACACATCCTTACATAATTCTGCCCAATTCGTTTTTTTCAAGAACAGCTTTATCCAGCGTAATGAAAAGCGTTTTTTCGTGTTCGGGTAGCACGGTTCCCTTTTTTGCGTTTTTGGCACGCCGGAGATTTTTCACCGCGGTATAATACACCGTCGCTTCACCGCCTCGTTTTGCTTTCGAGTAGTACACGGCTAAATTTCCGGCGGCGATTAACACATTGAGCGGCACCGTTTTTTTGTTCGGTACTTTAATAAACACATACCCGCCGGAGTAATCCCGCACATGGAGCCAGATATCGGAACCGCGGACGCAGTGACGCAAAAGCTCATCATTTTCCGTTGCACTCCGTCCGACTAAAACGAAAAAACCGTCAATGTTAAATTTCAGCCCCGAAAAATTTTTTGCGCCTTTATTTTTTGTACCCGCAAGCGGAACATCGGTTCGCTGCTTTTCCAAAAGCTTTTTTAACGCGACGATTTCAGTCAACGTTGTTACCCGTTCCTGTTCCGCCCCCAATGCGGCGATTTGTTTATCCAGCACTTCGATACTATCCGCCAATGTTTTTCTTCCGGAAATAATTTTTTTCGCTTTGGTGTAATAATCCTGCGCATTTTCTTGCGGACTTTTTCGCCGGTCGATTTTTATCTTCATCGGTTCTCCCGTTTGATAATTTTCAGCGATAAAAAAATCCTCACCGGTTTGCGCAATATGGGTAAGATTGCTTAAAATTAAATCGCCAGCCATTTTAACCGTATCGGGATTTTCAAAACCATTCAGTTCTCTTTCAAGCTTTTTTTTCTTTTCTTGCAGAGAACCTTTTTTTTCGGCGATTTGAAGGAGCAACTGCTTTTGTAAATTTTCAACATTGACGACGGAACTCTCCGATTCGTATCCTTCATCAATGGCTGCGTTAAACGAACGGGCGGTATCGTAGTTGCGGATTTTAAACTTTTCGAGTTTTGCATTAATTTCTGCGGAGCTGAGCGGCGACGGTTCTAAAAAAAATTCTCCGGTGATTTCTTTTTTTGCGGGGCGGCGGTAAAACGCATCGATGATTTTATGTTGTGCATCCGTTAAAATAATATTTGCCGCCCCGCTCCACAACTTTACATAAAAAAACAAATGCTCATCGGTGCGGACATTTTTTAAATCGAACTTGACAATGCGGTCGGCGTTAAGTTGTTCCGCCCGTTCTATTTTGTATCCGATAATTTTTGAGCGAAGCAATTCCATAAAGCGGAGCGGTTTATCCGGTTTTGCAAATTTTTTTTTGCTTACGTTAAAGCGACAAGTACTTCCTTCCAATGAAAAAAATATATTAAAAGCACCCTCGTTGTACAATCCCAAAACAAGCGTCGTATAGGAAGTTTGCACGACTTTTTGTATAAAAGCTCCTTCCAATTGGGCTTCTTTCAAAATTAAATCTATCTCACGGCAATTTAATGACATATCGCATTGTAATATGAAAGCAAGAATTTTGCAACGCAAAAACTTCAATAAGATAATCGAAAAAACACAAAACTTTTGTTGAATAATTTTTGCACTTTTGGTAGTATGGAACTTATGAAAGTAAAACTTGCAAGATTGATTTTAGGGTATTTCCTTTTGCAATCTATTATAATCGGTGCATGTACGTATTTTTTTGCACTTTCAAAATATGCGTTTTACGCGTTTTTTTTATTTAATGTCTTATGGCATTTTGTGATTTATTTTTATTTAACATCACACACGGAAGCCTTTTTCAATACGGAAACCGCGAAAAAGTTGGACGATATTAATTTGGCGAATGCAGTTTCCCTTTTTCGTGCATCATCGGTTATGTCGGTCGGCTTTTTAATATGGAATTATGAAAACCGCACCGTGCTGATTGTTGCCGTTTGCTATGCCGTTGTAATATTCCTTTCCGATGCACTGGACGGACTGATTGCGCGTCACGCCCACGAAACGACGGAGCTGGGAAAAATGATCGACTCAATGAGTGATTACGCTTTGCTGATTTTTATCTCGGCACTTTTTTACGAAAAAGAGATTTTGCCGCTTTGGTTTTTTATCCTTTTATTTATCCGTTTTTTTATGCAAGGATACGGCATGGTGAAGTTTATCTCGCTGGGTTTTCCAATGGCGCCGGTTTCAACCATCGGTGGAAAATTGACTGTGGCGGGGACGATGTTGCTTTATTTTTTTGCGCTGCTGTCATTGCTTGTGCAAAATGAATTTTTAACTCAATGCTTACATATTGGTGTTATTATTTGTGCTGCGGTCATTTTTATTTTTTTGTTTGAAAAGTTGTTTTTATTTTACCGGCATTATAAAGTATATCGAGAGAATAAAAACAAAAAAAAATAGGGATTATGCTTCAAACAGTCATTTGAAGCATAATCCCCAAACGCAAACTCTCGCGATACGTTCAAGATGATACTTGTCTGAAAATAAAAAGATTATGTTAAGAGAACATCTCCAGGGGGAATTGAACCCCCGTTGTCGGGATGAAAACCCGATGTCCTAACCACTAGACGATGGAGACAGACGACACTCAATAAAGTTTATGTCAATGGTGGTATTTATACCATAAAGCACGATTTTTGTCAAGTAGTTTTTTTAACTTTTTTGATATTTTATAACTATTATTAAAGATTATATTCAAGAAAAACGAACCGATAGCTTTTTTTTTTCTACTGTGCTATAATCCACATCATGGAAAAAATGAAACGTACCGCAACGTGCGGAGAGTTGACAAAAAGCGATGCTACAAAGCAGGTAACTTTAAACGGCTGGGTATTCCGCAGCCGAAACCATGGTGGAATTATTTTTATCAATTTGCGTGACCGATACGGTGTAACGCAAGTGGTTGTTGATGATGACGCTTCGGCTGAACTGAAAGCCGTTGCCGCACAGATTAAAAACGAGTACTGCATTGCCGTTGAAGGAACGGTACGGATGCGTCCCGATTCGATGATAAATCCGGAAATGCCGACCGGCGATATTGAAGTAAAAGCCGAACGGATGGAAATCCTGTCCGAATGCGATGTTCTCCCGTTCCAAATTGAAGATCGAACTAATGCAAACGAAGACTTGCGTTTAAAGTTCCGCTATTTGGACTTGCGCTCCAAAGCCATGCAGGAACATATTATCCTGCGCTCAAAAGTAACTTTTTTAGTGCGATCCTTTTTGACAAAGCTTGGTTTTTTGGAAATTGAAACCCCGACATTTATAAAATCAACGCCGGAAGGAGCGCGGGACTATTTGGTACCGGCTCGGTTGCATCCGGGAAAATTTTACGCATTGCCGCAGTCGCCGCAACTATATAAACAAATTTTGATGGTGGCGGGCTTTGATAAATATTTTCAAATTGCACGCTGTTACCGCGACGAAGATGCGCGCGGCGATCGTCAACCTGAATTTACGCAAATCGATATTGAAATGAGTTTTGTGTCCCGCGAAGATGTGCTTGCAGTAACCGAAAATATGATGCGCTCTGTTTTTAAGGAAGCGCTCAACGTTGAATTGGAACAGCATTTTGAACGAATAGCCTATGACGATGCAATAGCGCTTTACGGTACCGATAAACCTGATTTGCGATTCGGCATGAAAATGCAGGACGCTTCGTTTATGAGCGGACTTTCCGATTTTACCGCTTTTAAAACGGCAACGGACGAAGGCGGAATCGTAAAAGCATTGGTAGTAAAAGGACAAGCCGAAAACTACAGCCGCAAAAAAATTGAAGAACTGGAAAGTGCTGCGAAAGTGTTTAAAGCCCACGGTTTAGCCTGGATGAAAATTGAAGACAATCATTTTCAAGGCGGCATTACAAAATTTTTTGCGGGCAAAGAAGCGGATATCGCAGCAAAGCTCGGTTGCGAAAACGGCGATTTACTGCTTTTCGTTGCCGACAAAAATCCGCAAATTGCCTGTCAGAGCCTCGGAGCGGTGCGCTCAAAGTTGGGCAAAGATTTAGGTTTAACCAAACCCGATGATTTTAAATTTGTCTGGGTGATTGACTTTCCGCTTTTTGAGTGGAACGAAGACGAGCAAAAATGGGATCCGGCTCACCACATGTTTTCCGCGCCGCAGGAAAAATACATTCCGACGCTTGAAAGCGATCCGGCAAGCGTAAAAGGCGATTTGTACGATTTGGTGCTGAACGGCTATGAACTTGCGTCCGGCTCAATCCGTATTCACAACGCTGAATTGCAAAAACGCATTTTCAAAATTGTCGGTTTTAAGGAAGAAGAAGCTGAAACCAAATTCGGTTTTTTAACGAAAGCTTTCAAATTCGGACCGCCGCCGCACGGAGGCATTGCGCCGGGACTTGACCGGCTCGTGATGTTAATGGCAGGCGAAAACTCCATCAAAGAAGTAATTGCATTTCCGAAAAATACGTTTGCCTACTCGCCGATGGATGAAAGCCCCAGTGAAGTTGACCAAAAGCAGTTGGACGAACTACATTTAAAAATCGTAAAAGACTAAAGGAGGTACTGATTAATTCAATCGAGATTTAATCAGTACCCATATTTAAAATCTGTTGTTTCAAAAATGTTCAGAATCTACTATTATTTTACTGAACATTGAGAAACAATATGGAAACGCTGTTAAAAGGCGTCAAGCCTTTAATCAGAGTTTCCTAAAGGAAACGCTAAAACAATGAATATTACTATTTTATACGGCGGCAAATCAACCGAGCACGAAGTATCACTTCAGTCTGCTTCATCGGTAGTGCGAAATATTGACCGCGAGCATATCGTGCATTTAATCGGTATTTCAAAAGAAAACCGCTTTTTTTTACAGCCTGAATCGGAGCGGGAACGCATTCTCAATGATGAATCGGCTCTTTTAACGATTGATGAAAGCAACGAAGTTTTTTTAGCTTCGGGCGGAGGACGGGAACGGGCATTTTTTACCAAAACGCAGCACATTGTTACGGATGTCGTGTTTCCGGTTATGCACGGCTCATTCGGCGAAGACGGTGTTTTACAGGGTTTACTCGAAATGCTGCAAATTCCCTATGTCGGCTCCGGTGTGCTGGGAAGTGCCGCTGCCATGGACAAAGAAAAAACCAAAATTATTTGGCGGGCAAACGGTTTACCGATTGTGCCTTTTGTATCCGTTTTAAAAGAAGCGTGGCACAATGAGCTTGAACGCAAAAAAATTATCAGCCACGCAGAACGCGATTTGGAATATCCGATTTTTGTAAAACCGAGTAATGCCGGAAGTTCCGTCGGCGTCAGCATCGCAAAAAATCAAAAAGACCTTTTTGCAAGTATTGATGCCGCGTTCAAGTGGGATGAAAAAGTGCTGCTTGAAATGTTTATTCATGCCCGCGAAATCGAGTGTTCGGTTACGGGCAATGAAAAACTGACGGCATACATTCCGGGTGAAATTGTCAGCTCGCATGATTTTTACGACTACGATGCAAAGTATCTCGACCCGAACGGCGCTCGCTTGGAAATTCCAGCCGACCTCACGGTTGAACAACGGAAAACGGTGCGTTCCCTCGCCCTCAAAGCCTATACCGCCCTTGAGTTGAAAGGTTTTGCCCGCGTCGATTTTTTTATTGACAAGCGGAACGGAAACATTTACCTCAATGAAGTAAACACTATTCCGGGTTTTACCGTGATTTCAATGTTTCCGAAAATGTGCGTTGCTTCCGGTATGCCCTACGGCGAATTGATTACGCATTTACTCACATTGGCGATTGAACGATTCAAAGAAAAGGCGGAACTCCATCGTTCCCGATAAAGAAAACCTCCGGTTTCCTACTGAGAAGGGAACCGGAGGTTTTTAATTTTAGAAAAGCGCGAAATTATTTACCTGACCAGACGCCGTGTTTGTTGCAGAACTCATATGCTTCAATAACTTTGTCGTCCGCAGTGATGCTGAATTTTGCTTCGGGTTTGTCGTGCGGTTTCAGTGTTTTTACTTGGAAGCCTTTTTCGGTTTTTAAGCAAATCCACACGATGTAATGATCTTCTTCCATTGGATGAGTAACGCTACCGACTGAAACGGTTACCGTTGTCCCGTCCACCGCGATTACCGGTACATGCTTTTCCTTTGCCGCATCAACCGAACCAACTTTAACCGCCGTGTATTCTTTGTTGTCGCTTCCGCACACGAGCTTGGCTTTCGGGCAAGCATCCATTCCGATAAAGGTGGTTCCCTTGTCGGTTATAAAAAAACTCAAATCTTTCATAATCTACTCCTTAGAATAAAAGAATTTATATAAATATAATGAAAAAACCCCTTGACGTCAATAGGAAAATATGATATACTATCCCCAGTTGAGGGCAATTAGCTCAGTTGGTTAGAGTACAAGCATGACACGCTTGGGGTCACTGGTTCGATTCCAGTATTGCCCATTTTTATTTTAATATTTTTATTCACCGAATGTTGAATCTTGTTTTTCACTTTTAAGATTATCGCAATGTTTCTGATTGATACACATCTGCATATATACGACCTCATCGAATGCTTTTTGCCTGAAACTCCGCCGCTTGAAACTTTACCGCAAACGCTTTTTTGCGCAAGTTCACACTGCCTTTCCGAATTTGAACGCACGAAACTTTTTTGTCAAAGCAATAATCTCGCGGCGTATTACAGTTTCGGCATCCATCCTCAATTGCCCGTTTGCGACGAACTCAGCACTGTCGAGCGGCTTTCGCGCGAAAAAAAAATACACGCAATCGGTGAAATCGGCTTTGACTTATACAACAATGAGTTCCGCGCAACATTTGCCGCTCAGCAGGAACTATGGCGCGAACAACTACGGCTTGCGCGGCTTTTTTCGTTGCCGGTGATTCTCCATCTGCGAAAAGCGAATCACTTGATATTCGCCCAAACCGCGGAACTGAAAAAACTGCCTGCGGTTATCTTTCACGGTTGGTCAGGAAGCGTTACGGAAGCTGCAGCGCTTTTAAAACGGGGCGTGAATGCGTATTTTTCACTGGGAAAAGCACTACTCCGCGGGCAGAAAACCGTGTTGCAGATGGCAGCATGCTTTCCGCTGAACCGTCTCCTCACCGAAACGGATGCCCCCTACATGAATCTCAAAGGCGAAGCTTTTTCGCATGCGGCGGATATCCGTGCCGTCATAGAAAAACTCGCGAAGATGCGGATTGCCGCAGCCTCGCCGCACACCGAAAATCTGCAGCAGTTTTTAACGGAAGAACTGGCACCGCAGCTTGAAAAAAACTTTCGCAGTATTTTTACGCAATAAGGGGAAACGCTGATACGTTCAAGCGAAAATTAATTCAAGTCTTTTTAGGTTTCGTTTTTTTCGTAAATGCAGGCACTATCCGTTTTCAAAAATTTAAACTTGGTATTCATTCCGAAAAGTGATTCGGAGTGACCGATAAACAAAAACGAATGCGGCGACATTGCCCGCCAAAAACGGTCAATGACTTCTTTTTGAGCGGCTTCGTCAAAATAAATCAGTACGTTACGGCAAAACAGCACATCAAAATCGGAACGCTTGGCATCATTTTTTAAGTTGTGATAGTCGAAATTAATAGTGCTCATAATTTCTTTTTTTATTTGATAGCTATTTCCATTTTGCGTAAAATATTCGTGTAGATAATCTTCGGGAACACCCTGAATACGCGATTCATCGTACACACCTTGGCGAGCAACCATCAGCGACTTGAGAGAAATATCCGATGCCAAAATTTGGAACGTGTATCCGGGCGGAAGATGTCGTTTCATCACCATTGCAATCGTATAAGGTTCTTCGCCGGTCGAGCAGCCTGCACTCCAAATGTTAATCACTTTTGTGTGAGCTTTTATTTTCACCAGTTCAGGAATCACATAGCGCTCCAGCGTTTCAAAGTGCGGAAGATTGCGAAAAAATCGCGTGAGGTTCGTAGTTACGGCATCTAGAAACTCTTTCAATATTTCCTGATCGCTGGTAAGCATTTGGTAAAATTGGTCAAGACTTTCCAGTTTTTTATTTCGTAACGTTTCCCGTAATCGGCTTTCCAAAATCGAACGATTCATTTCGGAAAAGGTAATACCACTTGAATCGTAAATTAGTTTTTTAAATTTAACAAAATCATTATCAGAGAGAAAGTCCGCCATTTTTTGTCCCTATATAAGTTGTGCTATTTTACTTTATTTTGCAATCTGTGTCAAGAGAAAATCACGGGAGTTTTTAGCGCCGATGCATCGTTGTAAAATAAAACACATTTAAAAATAATCCGAATAAAAAGGTAAACCACCAAATATCATGGTGAATAATCGGATTAGCTAAACGAACCAGCACGTCTCCCATCACTTCACGCATATTTGCAAAAATATCCCAAGAATTCCAGCGCAAAAATCGCCCGAGATAAATCCCGAAACTCGCCAAAAAGAGTGAAATACTCGCAAACCACCATGTATGTTTCACGTTAAATTTTATTTGCAATGTGTATTCAATGCACTGCAAACTTAAAAAGCCGTACAATAAACCACTTGCCGCATAGGATGTCAGTAAAATTAAATCAAACCACTGGAAGCGTTTATTGGTAACGCGCAAATGAATAATATCCGTTATGATGTACGGAGCATTCGGAAAAAATAACAACCACAACCCGATGAGCAAAATCGCATATACGGCATTCCGTTTTTTTGAAAAATACAATGCCGACGATAAAATCAGCGGAACGATTGCTAATATTAAGTTCCATACTAAAAATAAAAAAAACTTATCTTTTGTCAATATTACTCTGGTAATAGAAAGGAAAAAACAAAAACAAAGCGGAATCAAAACAATAAGCGCTTTTGTCCATTTCGGTTTTTTAACATCAAAAAAATCATCTATCATAAAATTTTTCCGAAATAATATTTGCTCATCATACTATAAAGCGCACTTTTTTGCTAGCAGTGTAATGTCGCTTTCAGTATTCTTTCTTGTACGCACGCCGGTTTTTTCCTCCGACAAGGTTTCCCCACACGCCTTCAATAACACCATTATGCTCAATAATCGGAACGAACGGCTGCATTCGAGCCGGAACGCCGGTTTCGCTTAAAAGTTTTTTTACGCTTTTATATGCATCTTCCCCAATTTTGATTTTATCACCGGGGCGGATTGAGCGGACATAAAACGGTAACTCAAAAGGCAAAAAAGCGTCGTATTCGCTTCGAGGTGTTTTCAGAGAAAGCTTTACGCAACTACCGCCCGCCGATTCAGCGCGTGAAACGCAAAAAACGCCGTGCGGAAAATAATATTCGCCGAGTTTATCAACCCACACGGAAAAGCCGTTCAGCTCGTTCGTTTTTTTATACACGATGAGCGAGTCGGAAAACTGCACTCCGCACTTCCCGATTTCGCGCGTTTCACCGCGTTTAATAAAACAGCATTGGTGTATAAAAGAAAAAGAAAGGCGTGAAAGATTGAGTCGCGTGAAACATTCGGACAAAATGCGACGCCGGACGGCAATCGGAGCAGTAGCAAAAAACTCGCCGTCATAGCGGACTTCTGTGGAGCTGATTTTCAAAAATGCACCCGTGTCGTACCGTGCAGGCTCAAGCGCATCGCAGTCAAGTTCAATTTTTGCCAAAGTTTTATCCAAGCCTTTTTGCCAATTCGGAAAAGTTGTATCAAGCGCGGGGGTGAGCGTCAAGCGAATCCGGTTTCGTAAAAAACGAGTATCGCTGTTGGTTGCGTCGGTTCGATACTCCTGATTGCTACATTGCAAAAAATCAAGAATCTCGGTACGCGAAATATTGAGTAAAGGGCGAATGAGGCAGCCGCGTTTCATCTGCAATCCGCTCAAACTTTCGGGGTTGCCGCCCTGAAAAAGCCGCATCAAAACCGTTTCATAGTAATCGTCGCGGTTATGCGCCGTGAGGATAAAATCTGCCCCGATTTCCGCTTTTCGCCGGTAGAGCGCTTGGTATCGAAAACGACGAGCAGCTGCTTCAAGTCCGCATTTTTTTTGAGCGGCATATCGACGAATTGCAATGCCGGAAAGCGTCACAATTTCACAGGAAATCTGCAAGCGCTCACATAAAGACTGCACAAACCGTGCATCGCCGGCACTTTCGCTACTCGGACGCAAATTATGGTCAACCGTTACTACGGAAATCGAAATGGGGATTTTGTCCTGCAATTGATGACAAGCGCATAACAGAGAAATAGAATCAGCACCGCCGGAAACTGCTAATAGCAAAAGCTGCGGTGCTGATTCGAACTTTAAATGAGGAAATAAAGTTTTTTCTAAATTAATTTTTACTATTTCAAGAAAGCCTTTTCCCATAAAGCTTTGAAAACGTAAAACATTTTAAACGGCATAAAACCGATAAAACGTTCCGCAATGCAATCCTTATTCCGGCTTTGCGCCATCGGTTGCAGGAGTTGCTTCCGCTGCGGCGGCATCAGCTGCAGGTGTTTCTTCCGTTTCAGCAGCCGCAGTTTCCGCTTCAGCAGTAATAAATTTAACCGTTGCAACGACTTGGTCTTCTTCACTTAAAACTTTAATCGCATCGGACAACTGCAAATCGCGGACGTGAATACTTTCATTTACGCCAAGGTTGGAAACGTCAACGATAATACGCGGCGGCAAATCGCGCGGTAAACATTCAATTTCAATTTCAGTAACACCGGTTTCCAGAACACCGCCGTCACGCACTCCGGTAGGCGAACCTTCCAAACGAATCCCGACACGAGTTCGTAAGATTCTTCCGGCTTCGACTTCGTACAAATCAAAATGGTTAATTCTATTTTTCACCATGTCGTATTGATAGTCTTTGATAAAGACTTGATGTTCATCGGTATTATCTAGTTTTACCTGAACAATCGTACTTTCGGTAACTGCTTTAAAAAGCTTCATAAATTCATTGTAATCAGCATCAATCGAGAGCGCTTTCCCGTGACGATCATACATAACACCGGGAATGCGACCTGCTCTTCTCAAATTTGCAATAGCAGCTTTTCCATGCTCCGTTCGATGTCTTCCATTCAGTACTTTCTGTTCCATAATATCACTCCACCTGTTCAAGGAAACGCTGATTAAAGGCTTGGCGCCGTTTAACAGCAAGCTTTGCTTCGCAAAGTTTTTTTGCAAAAGCAAAGTATCTCCATTATTGTTTCTCAATGTTCAGTATAATTATGGTAAATTCTGAACATTTGCGAAACAACGATTTTAAAGGCGGGCACTGATTAATTCTCGATTTAATTAATCAAGAGCCTCCTCAAGGTCCGCATTTGCGGAAAAATCTGGGACGGTAGGATTCGAACCTACGGAATGACGGCACCAAAAGCCGTTGGCTTACCACTTGCCGACGTCCCAATATGAAATCCCAACCCAAGGTTTAGAAATTCTCATCTAAATAAATATAAAAGGCTCACAAAATCGAAATTGCGTTTTCAGTTTCTTTTCAGCTGATTGCAAATCCGTATCTCGTTCAAAAAGCCCGAAAACAGCCGAACCGCTTCCGGTCATTAACGCAAAATCGGCACCCGCCTTTAAAAGTGCTTTTTTTGCTTCGGCGACTTCCCGCTGTTGTGCAAATACCACCGTTTCAAAGTCATTAGTAAACGATACAGCGCTGCCGCTCCATGCGGAAAAATCGCCGGCGGTATACAAAGCCCGTAATTGCCGCTCCCGCTCCGCAGACCCCAACCGTAATTCCAGCGACTTTTCGTCAGTCGCTTCGGATTTCACATTTCGGTATGTATCCAAAAGCGAATAGGCTTTTTCCGTTTTGCTCGGCACCTGCGGAAAAATCAAAAGTCCGCAACCTGCTTTCGATTGCACCGACTCAAGGATTTCACCGCGTCCGCTTACAAACGCCGTTCCGGCTTTTATAAAAAACGGACAATCGCTACCGACTTCAAGAGCAGCTGCCGCAAGTTCCGTTTCCGAAAGGCTGACATCACTCAATCGGTTTAGCGCTTTTAACAAAGCAACAGCATCCGTTGACGCGCCACCTAAGCCTGCACATGCCGGAATCCGTTTTATGAGCGTTACTTCAACACCGCGATGAAAACCCGTTTTCGCACAAAATACGCGATAGGCTTTTGTCAGCGAATTTTCAGCGGGCAACTCATAATTCACACACGTAACTGAAAAATTTTCAGAAATACGCACCAATAACCAATCGGCAAGCGAAATACTCTGAAAAATGCTTTCAATTTCATGAAAACCGTCCGTTCGTTTCGCTCCGACCTGCAAATGAAGATTTATCTTTGCCGGAGCCATTTCACAAACAGGAGTATCCAACATGTTTTACCAATTATAAATAAATTTAAAAAATTGTCAAGGCTTTTTGGTGTTTTTGCCGAAAGAAATTTTAATTTCAACTTTAAAGTACACCGTCGAATAAACCTGTTTGCGGATTCCGCCGTTGTACTAGTATTGAAGCATTGGCGGTATTCCGCTCACTAAGCCCCCGTTGAATAAACTCAAAAATATTTGCGCTTGCATCAAAACCGCGGTCAAAAATCAAAAGCACGGCGGAATCTTTGAACGCATCCATCATAAAAAAATCTCCGTCGCTGTCGCCGGCAATTAAAATCGGCGGCTTGCCCCGATGCTTCGGCTGCATGAGACGGCAAATTGCTTCAGCTTTTCCTTCCCGCCGCGTCGGAGGAATCGCCGTGTCGTTTTCAGCCGTAAATGTTCCGTCCGTGTTCAAAAGCCGCCTCCTGCCGTATACCAGCTCCGGCTTGAGCCGGTACGCGTATTTTTTGCTGCATGCAAAAACGCGCACCGGAACTTCCTGCGACGCAGAACAGATATACGTTTCAATGCCGTTTTCGTTCAACACATGCAGGAGATTTTGCATTTCAGGCTGGAGACGAATCCCTTTACGGTAGCGCCCCGTTACTACGCCCGCTTTGCCCGGCAAAGTTTTATCCGAAGTAATTTTATAGTAGCGGATTTCATCGGTCAGCGCCTTGTCAATCGCCGCTTCCGCCAGCGTTTCAAGTTCCGGCACGGTCATTCCGGTACTCACAAGCTGACACAAATCAACGCCGCATAAGCGATGGACTCCTTCCATCAATACAAGCATTTTCGCCTTGAACGATCGGTATTCAGCCGTTGCGGTTACCGCCGCAAGTGATTTCGTGCCGCCCAATCCGGCGTATTCCGCATACAAAAACGCATACAAGCCGTCCAAGTCTTCCGACAATTCCGCTGCGCTCAGCGCTTTTCCGTCAGCATTTATCGTATCGGGCAACAGCGTATCCTGCGCGATACCAGCGCGAATGGTTTTCGAAAATTCCTCAGGTGAAAGATTAAACCGGAGTTGCTCCAACTGATATACAAATAAATTATCCTGCGTATCATAAAAAATGCAGGTAAAATCCCAATCAAACACAGCATAATTTCCGGCAAAAGCATTTTCGGCAATGAGCCTTTCCAAGTTTTGCCGATTATGCGGATACCACTGCAGGGTTTTCAAAACAACGGGGGTATTCATACATTTTCCATTATCATTATTTCGGGGGATAAAGTCAACGATGCACGAAATACAAAATATCGACACATACATTCGGTTTTAGAAAGCGGTACATCGAGCCGATGCAACCTTTCCGATACATTGGACAACTGCGGGAAAAAACAGAAAAAAGCAAAGCTTTCAGTTTTGTAAAATGACTTTCCGTTGAAATAGCAGGAGTTCACACTTTTTTATCAGAGAAAATAGATAATCAAGAAACCTCTTAGAAAAGCCCGGGAATCTACGGCACAAGAACAATCTTTCTACCGCTGCTTTCTTCCGAATCTGACGGGGTTTGAAAAACGCTCTTTGCATAGCCCCGGACATTTCTAAAAAGTCTCACGAATAACAAAGACATCGGCGCTAAACCGATGCCGAACGGAGAGAGGGGGATTCGAACCCCCGATACTTTTCAGCATACACGACTTCCAATCGTGCACCTTCAACCACTCGGACATCTCTCCAGAGTTTACCGATTTCGGTAATATAAACGGAGAGAGGGGGATTCGAACCCCCGGAACCTTTGCAGGAACAACGGTTTTCGAGACCGCCCGATTCAACCACTCTCGCATCTCTCCAGTGGTGCCACTGAGGTGATGAGCCTCCGCTTTGAGTGGCAGTGAAATAAAATGAGGCTAGGCGGGTTCGAACTGCCGACCTTCAGATCCGCAATCTGACGCTCTATCCAGCTGAGCTATAGCCTCAAATTTTATACAAGCGATGTAGAAGCACTTGTAATCGAAGCTTCCTAAAGTTGACGCACTTTAAGAAATACGGAAAGGGGGGGATTCGAACCCCCGGAACCCTTATGGGGAACAACTCCTTAGCAGGGAGCCCGATTCGGCCACTCTCGCACCTTTCCGAACGGAGCAAGGGGGATTCGAACCCCCGGTACCTCGCAGCACAACGGTTTTCAAGACCGCCGCCTTCAACCACTCGGCCATCGCTCCGAATGTGTTGTACATAGTACACGAAAAAGAAAAAAAAGTCAAGTCTTTTATATAAATAAACTCAAAAAATCGGTTTTCAAGTAAAACGGAACCGCAATCTGATTCTGCACGCCGACTTGACTTTTTAACGGTAATATTTAAAAATACGTTCTATGGGCGAAATTCTCCAAGCAAAAATTGTTGATATCACCGATGATGGACGAAGTATCGCGAAGCACAACGGGGCGGTGTATTTTACTGTAGGCGGTGTTGTCGGTGATACGGTGCAGTTAAAAATAACCGCGCAAAAATCCAATTATTTTGAAGCGGAAATTGTCGACACGCTCATACCGTCCCCGTTCCGCTGTGAAAGTAATTGTGCACACAGCGAACTCTGCGGCGGCTGTTCATTGCGGGAGTATAGCTACCGCGGACAAATCGCCGTAAAAGAAAAAGCACTCACGGAAAAAATAAAGCGAGCGTTGCGGGATGACGGTTTCCATGTTGATAAAGTTATCCGAAGTGAACAGACCGATTTTTACCGAAACAACGTTCAGCTCAAATGTGCCGTAAAGGATGGCAACCTGAACATCGGCTTTTTTGAACGAAATTCCCACACGGTCGTTGATGCGCCGCACTGTCGTTTACTTCCTGAAATTATGCGGAGAATCGTTACAAGCATAAAAGTGCTTTTTCAAAATCAATTAGCCGACAAAAATCCGTACCGAGATGTATTATTCGACGACTTGCAAGAAATTATACTACGTACCGATAACACGGAAACAAAGGTGCAAATTATTTTTATCTACGGAATATATTTCAAAGGCGATGCTCTTGAAAAAACAGCTGCCGACAGGTTTCGTGATGCGCTCACCGCACTGCTGCAAGAATCTTCCGTCGTGTCGGTGTATGTGCAGGATGCAAGCGGAAAACTCCTGCACCTTTTCGGTGAACAATTTTTACATATCAGTTTGGGCGGGAGGCAGTTTCGAATTTCTCCGCATTCGTTTTTTCAGGTAAACACAAAACAGGCGGAAAAGCTTTTTACGGAAGTGCGGGAACAGCTGACGCCGCATAGAAATGACGGTGTGTTTGATTTATTTTGCGGCGTCGGAAGTATTTCACTCGGTATTGCTCCTGCGGTGAAAAAAATTATCGGTATCGAAATCGGAAAAGATGCGGTTAAAAATGCAACGGAAAATGCCCGTTTGAATCACATCAACAATGCGGAGTTTATTGCAGGCGATGTTGAAAAAATATTCACGCCGCAATTTTTAGCGCGACACTCATTTGACCAAACGAAAATCGTTGTCGACCCGCCGCGCGCGGGTATCGGGAAAAAGGCGCTACAGTTTATCGCGCGATCAAACGTTTCAAAGATTGTGTATGTTTCCTGTAATCCTGCAACGTTAGCGCGCGATTTAAAAATACTCACCGCAAGCGGTTACGCGCTTGCGCACACGACGCTCGTTGATATGTTTCCCTATACGTCGCATGTGGAGACGGTAGTATCAATGACAAAGATTGATGGTATAGGAGGCCATGATTAATTCAATCAAAAATTGAGGGCATCTTTCAAAAAACTAAAAGTTTTTAAAAGTCGACCTTTCAGTGCCCACATTTAAAATCTATTGTTTCGCAAATGTTCAGAATCTACTATGATTATACTGAACATTGAGAAACAAGTAGGAGATACTTTGCGAAGCAAAAAACTTTGCTTTGCAAAGTTTGCCGGTAAACGGCGGCAAGCCTTTCATCAGCGTTGCCATACCGGTTTACTTTCAAGAGTACCAAGTGTGGGCGTATGCCTATGGAAACACTGAACAATTCAGTGTTTTTTTATTGTACGAAATTTGTTAGGTATAAATTATAGCTTTTAAGTAAAATAATACTTGTGTGGAAATATTTTTCGGTCTTTTTTATGAAATAAAGCCTGCATTTGTTGGCTGTGTCTGCCAACACTGCGGGGTTTCCCGCTTATCCTATGATTTGGGCAAGCTTATACATGTTAATCATCGCAAATGTTGCATATAAGCGATTGAGATTTTTTGCAATGCCGCGATAGGAAAACTTCGTAAATTTAAATACTTATTTAAGGATGCATTGATTAATTCAATTCAGAATTAATCAATGCATCCTCGTAGGAAACGAATGCACCCCGTAATCGACGCAAGGTTTTATACGAGATGCATAAAGAAATGGTGTTATAATTTTGCGTCGTCAACGCCGTCGAGCCACTTTTCGCATTCGGGAGCAACCGAAGCGATGCAGCCTTCTTCAAAAGGATTTTTTAAGTTTGCAAGTTTTAAAAGCTCCAAAAAAGGACGGCTTCCGCCGGCGCGGCACAACCGCAAATAATCTTCCCATGCGGTTTTTCTGTCGCTGTTGGATTTTACCCAAAATTGCAATGCGCACACTTGGGCCAGCGTGTAGTCGATGTAATAAAACGGCGTGGAAAATATGTGGCTTTGCTGCATCCAAAAACCGCCTCGCTCCAGGTAATCATTGCCGGCATAATCAAGAGACGGACGGTATTTTTTTTCGATAGCGCGCCACTGGGCTTTCCGTTCGGCGGGGCTTACTTCCGGGTTTTCATACACCCAATGTTGAAATTCATCAACAGCCGCTCCGTACGGCAAAAACTCCAATGCACCTGAAAGGTGAGTAAACTTAAACTTTTCCGTTTGGTGTTTAAAGAATAATTCCATCCACGGCCATGTAAAAAACTCCATACTCATCGAATGGATTTCGCACGCTTCAAGCGTCGGCCAGCTGTATTCCAAAAGGCGGGCGTCACGGCTTTCGTAGGCTTGAAAGGCGTGTCCCGCTTCGTGCGTCATCACTTCCACATCGTGCTGAGTTTTGTTAAAGTTTGCAAAAATAAACGGAACTTTATATAACGGGAAACCGGTGCAGTATCCGCCGCCCGCCTTGCCCTTGGTGGAAAGTAAATCCATCAAGCCGTACTCGGTCATCATCGTAAAAAACTCATTCGTTTCAGGAGACAACTCGGCATACATTTTTTTTGCCTGTTCAACAATCCAGTCGGGTTCGCCTTGCGGAACGGCATTTCCGGTTAAATATTGCAAACCGGTATCATAAAAATACATCGTGTCAAGGTGTAAACGCTTCGCTTGTCTTTTTCGTAAATTTTCGGAAATCGGTACGATGAGTTCGTAAATTTGTTTCCGATAGTTTGCCGTCATTTCCGCATTGTATTCGGTTCTGCCGAGTCGGTCATAGCCAAGCTGCACAAAATTTTTATAGCCGAGTGCGCAAGCGATTTTTGTGCGGATTTTTACCAACTCATCATAGATTTCATCAAGCTCGGCTTCGTGTTCCGCAAAAAAACCGTACCGGGCAGCGGCAGCTGCTTTGCGAACTTCACGATCGGTATCCTGCATAAACGGTGCTAACTGTGCAAGCGTATATTTTTTACCCTGAAATTCAATTTGAGCCGAGGCAATGAGTTTTTCATATTTGCTGACCAGTTTATTTTCGGCTTGTAAATCTTCTACGATTTCGGGTTTAAAAACTTTGAGTTCCAAATCGGCTAAATCAAAAATCTGATGTCCGAATTCCGCTTCCAGCTCTTTCCGAAACTTCGACTTTACCATTGCGGCACTAAATTCATTGGAGAACTTGCTGATGTGCGGACCGGCTTCATCGTAAAAGTCGTTTTCTTTATCGTAAAATTCGTCCTCGGTGTTAATTGTGTGTCGAACCGATGCGAGCGAAGACATCGTGCTCACTTCTCGTGAGATGTTTTGCACGTCATCGATTGCTTCGATTTGTTCTGCAACCGAAGAGGCAGCATTGAACTTTTGTAACGCCGCGCGAAAACCGGCTTCAACCGCTTTAAGGTCAATCCGTTTATAGGGCATATCCTTAAACGGTACCAGCGGTAATGTTTTGTTGTTACTCATAATTTCTTTCCTTTTACATATCTTGATTTTACATCATCAATATATCGAAAGTAAAACGTTCTGTCAAGGTTGCTCTGCCGATAAAATATATAAATTACGGTTGCTTGAAACTTTATGGAAGTTTTTATATGATAGACGGCGTGAAAAAATTATTGGTTTTAGTTATGCTGGCTTTTTGCCTTTCCTGTGTAAAAAAATCCCCCTACGATTATTTAGCGGATGATTTGGGGAAACTTTCGGACGAGCAAAAAAGTTGGATTATAGCTTTGGAAAATACAACGAACGCAGAAAATCGATTTTCCGCGATCAATAAAATTGCGCAAAACCTAAAACGAAAAAACAAAACGCACACGTTGATTTATTTTTTAACGAACGAAGTAAACGCAAATCCGAGCGACCCGTACAATGCGTATTGGCTCTTGATGGTCGCAAACGAATACTTGCAAGCCGGTGAAAATAAAATTGCCGAGTACTATTTGGAACGGAGCGTTACGCTTTATCCCGATATGATTGTTAAAGAACGCTCATTGCACTATTTGTGTTTGCAAAACTTAGTAAAAATTTCAAAAGATAACGAGCAGTTAATTTCGTACTATTCGCTTTTGTTGAACACGCTTTATGATAAAATAAATCCGGCATACGCGTATTTTGCGTTAGGGCAGGCGTACGAAAAACTCGGCGAATGGAAACTTGCCATTCAAGCCTACAACGAATTTGTTAAGCTCAATCAGTACGACATTGTTATCGAAGGCATTCCCGACAGTTTTAATTATGCAAAACGAATTGTCGACTACGCAAATTCAAGTAAAAACTGGGTGTTTGAAAATTTGGACGACTTGGTGGAAACCGTCCGCACGGCAGTACGCAGGCTCGATTACAACACGCTTGAAAAATGTATGTCAAAAGTGAATTTTATCACACGGGCGTGGAATCAGGAAGCCTCCGATGTTTCGTCGCAGGTAAACTTTAACTTGCGGACGCTCATGCGCGGCGGCAGAATTTATGTGAGTAATGAACTCGCCGCATTTTCTACCGATAATGAAGTATACTTGCGTACTTCCGGTTGGAGCCAATACACGAATGTATGGTATTTGTATTTTAAAAAAGTGAACTTTCCTGCCGACCCGGAAATCCACGGTACATGGGAGTGGGCGGGAATTTTCTACGGTGAAAAAAAATAAACCGGTATTGCGTATTTTTGTGTAAAATTATATGAATAACTTTTTGTTTTTTATCGTAAAAAAAATCATTACCGATTTCTCTAAAAACACGATTCAGTTTTTCGAATTTAAGTATGCGATGCAAAATTGGTTTATTGCAGTGTGTATCATTTCTTTTATGCCGTTGTATGCCGCGCCGTTTTACACCAATGAAACAATTCAGTTCCATGAAAGCTCAATCAACTATGCGTATTTTGCACAAAAAAACTTTACCACCGAAAAGCTTATTTTTTCAAATCATCCGCTCATAGAAAAATTTAAAAGACAGTATCTCAATAAAGACGGGCTGGAATATTTATCAAAAGTGATGCAGCGTTCAATCTTGTACCGCGATTTTATTTTGGAACAGCTTGAAGTATACAATATGCCGAAAGAGCTTTTGTTTTTGCCGGTTATCGAGTCGGGTTTTAACCCTCGGGCAACTTCAAAGTCGGGCGCCGTCGGTGTGTGGCAATTTATGAAAAACAGTATCGGAGGTTACGACATCAGCATTTCCGAATGGGTTGACGAACGCCGCGACCCGTGGAAAACGAGCCTTGCCGCCGTGAAAAAATTAAAGTACAACTATGATCAGTTGGGCGACTGGTGCTTGGCATTAGCGGCGTACAATGCCGGCTTGAACGGAATTAAATCGGCGATTAAGCGAGCCGGCAGCAAAGACTTTTGGTATTTGCTCGACGAAGGGTACCTCAAAACGGAAACGGCGCTCTACGTACCGAAGTTTTTAGCAATTACGGAACTGTTAATGCAAAGCGATGTACTCGGCATCGATTGGGGCGATCGCGAAAATGTTATCACTACGGCAACCGTTACCGTAAAAAAAGCCGTTGATATAAACTTTTTGGAACATGAGCTTTCGTTGGAAACGGGGCTTTTGCGGAGTTTAAATCCCGCATTGAAATATTCGATTACGCCTCCCGACCAGACATACCTGCTCCGTCTCCCGAGTGAACACACCACAACCGTTGAAACCTTGCTTGCGAGCGGAAAAATTTTGATTAAATACTATGTGTATCAAGTGAAGTCGGGCGATACCCTTTATGCCCTATCCCGCCATTATGGGGTTTCCGTGAAAACGATTCTGCAAGCTAATACAGGGATTAATCCCAATTCATTAAAAATCGGACAAAAAATCGTTATTCCCGCGTTGAAAGAAGTCGGTCCGTACAAAAATGCAAAAAACAGTGCAAACGCCTTTACTTCACGGTATACGGTTAAGCAAGGCGATACGCTCTGGTCAATCGCCCTCGCACACGACACCACCGTCGAAATGCTTGCCGAACAAAATCAACTGACGATTAACGCACCTTTGAAAATCGGCAAAGTGCTGCTCGTTCCGTAAAAAACACTGCTCCACGTATTTGCACCGAAGCAGAAAATATGCTATAATGGGAATACGTGTTTCATAACGAGGTGTGCAAAGTGAAAGTGTATGTCAGCTATTCGCCGGATAAGTTTTTGAACAGTTATGTTGTTGCAAATGAAAAAACGAATGAAGCGATTTTTATCGATCCGCTTAAAATTGATTTGCAAACAATCAATTTAATCGAATCACATCGCTACCGATTAACGCATGTGCTTTTTACGCACGGGGACAAAAACTTGCAGCGGGAAGGGGCTTTAACTATTTCCAAAATTTATCGCAACACGGAAATTGTTCGCTATCAGTATTCCGATTATGCCGCAAACACACAAAATCAAATCGGTGAAGAAAAATACATCACCATCAGCGGCGACGGTATTATCACGCTTGCGGGATTGCAGGTCGAATATTTTTCCGTTGCAGGATTAACTTCGGGAGCATACTGCTATAAAATCGAAAACGTATTATTTTGCGGAGAAGCATTGACGGTCGGACGTATCGGTACAACGACGAGTAATTATGCAACGCAAAATTTACAAAAAGCATTGCAAAAAAAAATGTTCAGTTTGGATGAAAAGCTCTTGTTATTCCCGATACAAGGAGCGCCGACTTCAATTGCCGTTGAACGCGTATACAACGAGGATTTGAAAACAAACTTTAAAGAACAGCGGAGAAGTTTTTAATGCGGCAATCAATCAACGCGCTTTTTCCCGCAGACAATATCACGGCACAACTTTGCGACGAACAAAAATTTTTCAACCGGCACATTGCCCGTTTTTCAAATATCATTCCGTACGGTAAATTGTGTGTTCCCGAATCGGAATTAGCAGGCTGTACTTTTATTATTGAACCGAGTACCGTTGACAAAAATCATGTAGTAAAAAAATGCGTTGCGCTAACGGGTGAAGAATCTAAAACGGTTGCTCTTTTTATTTTGGGTTCTTTCAACGGCGAAGAGGGTGAAACAGTTCGCTCATTGCTTTTACAAAATAAATTTCCCGCCTTATCTTTTAATACATTTTATACGTGTACCTTGCTCATCAACGATGAAAAATTTTTTCATTGGTATGTTAAAAATATTCGCTGGCATACAGGAAAAAAAGTGCGGAGATGATATACACCGCACTATTTCAGCGACGAAGTTAAACGTTCCAGATATCTTTGAACGTATGCACCGCTCCGCAATATTGACAAGCGTATTGGTTGTCGTGCGTGCGATAAAAAATTGCAGGCGCGCCCTCGGCTTGTTTCGGATGCGAAATGCAGTCTTCGTTTTTGCATGCAATGTCGTCAAAGTTATAAATCCGCGGCGGCAGGTGCGTGCGGTATTTTTCCGTTATCTTGCCGTCTTTGATGATATTGAGCGTGCAACCAGCCGCAACCGCCGCTAAACGTTTTAGCCATGCCCGTGACAGCTCATATTTTCCGGGGCGGAAAATAATACCCTTAAAAACGCCGGGATCTTTTTTCGAAGTGGAAACCCATTCGCCGCCTTTGCCCGATTCCAGTCCGGCAACTTTGATAATGTTCGCCATGTGTCTCCGGATGGTCGCAGGGTCATCACCGCGGCAGATGTGATCAATGACAATGCCTTCCTGAATGGGACGCACGCCCTCGGAAAAACGCTCGTCTTCAACCGCATTGTTTTTCGGATCCACTTTTACGATATATTCTTCTTCGGTGATGTGCTTGCGTTTTGCAGCTTTATCAGCGATTTTACCTTTAAAATCCGCCCCGACTTTACCGGCAACGAGTGACAGAAGTACAATTCGCACATACATACCGTTGATTGACTGACGCTCCCAACCGTTCAATTCCGTTTCATCGAGGAATGTCGGAATAGTGGGATGTTCACGGTGCCGCGGCAGCGGATGATAAAACTTCGTACCTTTGGGAACTTTGTCCATAAATTCTTTGCGGAATGTTATGGTCGCGCGCAATTCATCCTGCTTTTTCAAAATCCGTTCCCCCATTCGCTCAAGCTGCGGACGCGTAAAATACCAAATTTTTGCAACATCGCTTTGGTTTAAATATTCTTCAATAGAAGAAAACTCGCGGACTTCAAAGCCGTTTTCCAGCATTTTGTTTTTGTAGTTCGCCGGCATTGCGAGATCGTCGGGTGCAATGAGGTCAACTTTTACTTTGTCGAAAATCAACAAACCGTCGGCTTTACTGTGAACCGTTCGTCCATGATACAAATCGCCGACTAACGCAATGTGAATCGAATCCGTTGAAAAGTTTTTATCTTCAATGAACGTAAACTCATCCAAAAGTTCCTGCGTCGGATGTTCGTGTTTTCCGTCACCGGCATTGATAAAAGCCGGCTTGCGTTTTAAGCCATTACGGATCGCAAACAGCTTTGCTTCATCTTCAAGCCATTTGCACACACCTTCAAGTTTACTCCGCACAATAAAAATACTGTTGTTATAACCGCTCAACGTGTTAAACGTATCGGCATAACTTTCACCTTTATTAAAAGAAGAACTTTCAACCGCTAAGCTGCTCAACTTGATGTGATGAAACTCCGCCGCATTTTTAAATGATTCGCGTGTACGGGTACTCGCCTCCAAAAACACTTCGTAAATACCGAAGTCAGGATCATTAATCCGAAAACTATCAATCGTTTTTGTGTCATTTTCTTGAATTGCTTTTTTTAAAAGATGCGTTTTTTCAAAAAGGAATTTTCGTTCTTCGATTGATAAGTCGTCGATAATTGTCAACGATCGCGTCATAAAAGGATTTGTCATAGATGCCCCCAATTTTTCGCGAGAGTATATACACTTTTTCAACAAAAGTCAACCCGTTATATTTAATTTATTGTAATTTTTTTAATAATTTTTGAGCTTGACCTTTTTACACTTTTTGATTATCGTTAAGATGTGTTAAACTATGATGTAAGGTTGGGGCTTGATGTCGGTTCAACAACCGTCAAAGTGGTAGCCCTCGCAAATAATATAATAATTTTTTCAAAATATGAACGCCATCGCGCGGATATTCGTAATACGATTGTTTCGATTGTAGGTGAAGCGCTTCAAACTATCCGCGAACAAGTTTCTCCGCAAGCGGTTATTTCAGCGATTGTAACCGGTTCAGGCGGTTTAGCCGTTTCACAGTGGCTCAATATTCCGTTTGTGCAAGAAGTGTCGGCGGCGACCGTTGCCGTGCGAAAGCTCATTCCGCACACCGATGTTATTATTGAGCTGGGAGGTGAAGACGCAAAAATTACGTACTTCGACGGCGCAAACATTGAGCAGCGGATGAACGGAACCTGCGCCGGCGGAACGGGTGCGTTTATCGACCAGATGGCGGCGTTACTGGAAACGGACGCTAGCGGCTTGAACGAACTTGCAAAAAACTACACAACGCTGTATCCGATTGCTGCCCGTTGCGGTGTTTTTGCAAAAACCGATGTGCAGCCACTCATCAATGAAGGAGCCGCCCGCGAAGACATCGCCGCCAGTATTTTTCAAGCGGTGGTGAATCAAACCATTTCTGGCTTAGCGTGCGGAAAACCGATTCGCGGTAACGTCGCGTTTTTAGGCGGTCCGCTCCATTTTTTAACGGAACTTCGCACGCGGTTTATTGAAACCCTCAAACTGACACCGGAACAAACGATCGTTCCTGAAAACGCGCAACTTTTTGTCGCTATGGGGGCGGCTTTAACGGAGCTAACCGTACCGGAAGATGAAACCGAATCTGAAACGGCGAAGCGCTATAACTGTTTGTGCGTTGATGATTTTGATACCGCGCTGCAAAAAATAAAAACCGCCGAGTTGCATGAAATTCAGCGGCTTACGCCGCTTTTCAAAGACGAAGCCGAACTTGCCGAGTTTCGTAAACGGCATTCGCAGGAAAAAGCGCTGGTTGCCGATATTGCACAGGCACATGGTCCCGTTTTTTTAGGTTTGGATGCCGGTTCAACAACAACCAAAGCCGTTTTAATTGACACAAACGGCGCAATTTTGTGGCGTTTTTACGACGTCAATGCCGGAAATCCGGTAAAACTTGCCGTTGAAATGCTCCAGCAACTATACCATGAACTGCCGAATACGGCACATATTGCCCGAACCGTTTCAACCGGTTACGGCGAAAAACTGTTCCAAGCGGCAGTCGGCGCCGATGATGGCGAAGTTGAAACGATCGCGCACTATAAAGCAGCTGAGTTTTTTCTCCCCGGTGTTGAGTTTTTACTTGACATTGGCGGACAGGATATGAAGTGCCTCACGATGAAAAACGGCGCGATCACAAGTATTCAACTAAACGAAGCGTGTTCGTCCGGCTGCGGCAGTTTTTTGGATAACTTCGCACGCTCGCTCGGAATGAGTGTTGAGGATTTTTCCCAAAAAGCGCTGCTCGCGGAAAAACCGGTCGACCTCGGGAGTCGCTGCACCGTTTTTATGAACAGCCGCGTAAAACAAGCCCAAAAAGAAGGTTCGTCCGTCGGGGATATTTCAGCGGGACTTTCGTACTCCGTTATTAAAAATGCGCTTTTCAAAGTAATTAAACTACGGGATGCCGATAGTATCGGACACAAAGTAATCGTGCAAGGCGGGACTTTCAATAACGATGCCGTGTTGCGTGCGTTTGAATATATTTCCGGTAAAAAAGCTGTTCGTCCCGATGTTGCCGGTTTGATGGGTGCCTATGGGGCAGCCCTCATCGCCTTGGAGCAGTGGCGGGAAGCCGGCAGTAATCCCAATACAACATCAGGGATTGCAACTCTTTCGGATTTGAAAAACTTTCACGTTGATTTGAAATTAACCCGATGCGGAAAGTGTCCGAATAATTGCTTGCTCACAATCAACACTTTTTCCAACACGACATTGCCGACCGGTACCGAATTTCGTACCTTTGTAACCGGCAACCGATGTGAGCGGGGGCTCGAAATCGAAGGGGTGCACCTTGCAGTCCCTCAAAAACGCGAAGCGCTCCCGAACCTGTACGATTGGAAGTATCACCGTCTTTTTAGTTACGTACCGCTCGCAAAAGACAAAGCGAAACGCGGACAAATCGGGATTCCCCGCGTGCTAAACATGTACGAAAATTATCCGCTCTGGTTTACCTTTTTTACCGAGCTGAAATTTCAAGTCGTGCTTTCCGCACGTTCCAATAAATCAATTTACGAACTGGGGCTGGAGTCCATTCCTTCCGAATCGGTTTGTTATCCCGGAAAAATTACGCACGGTGCGATTGAGTGGCTCTTACAACGAGGAATAAAGACAATTTTTTATCCCTGCATTCCCTACGAACGGAAAGAAGACGAGACGGCGAACAATCACTATAACTGCCCGATTGTAACAAGCTATCCCGAAGTAATTAAAAACAACATCGAGGTTTTGAGGCAATCAAACGATATTCGATACCTCAATCCATTTTTGCCGATATTCGATAAAAAAGCATTGAAAGCGCGGCTCTTTGAAGAACTTGGGGAACTTTTTGATATCCGCAAAGAGGAAATCGATCACGCCCTCGATATCGCATGGGAGGAACAGGAGCGGTTTCGAGCTGATGTAAAGGCGGAAGGTATCCGTGCGTTGAAAGAACTCACCCGTAAAAAAAAGCGGGGCATCGTTCTTGCCGGGCGTCCGTACCACATCGATCCGGAATTGAACCACGGTATTCCTGAGTTGCTGACCGGTTTAGGCTTGTTTGTTTTCACGGAAGATTCGATTGCCCATTTCGGAAAAGTGGAGCGTCCGCTTCGAGTCGTTGACCAATGGGTGTACCACAACCGGTTATACCGCGCTGCGGAATTTGTGAGCCGAACCAAAAATTTGGAGCTCATTCAACTAACCAGTTTCGGCTGCGGACTGGACGCGGTAACCGCCGATCAGGTAAGCGAAATTTTAGCGAAGCACCACAAAATGTACACCCTGCTCAAAATCGACGAAGGCGCAAACCTCGGTGCAATCCGCATTCGGGTACGCAGCTTGCTCGCAGCGCTTGACTCGAGGGACAAAGGAGCGTAGACAACCAAGTAGCCGATAGGATGTTATATCTAAAAGCTGGAATAAGGCTTTTAGATATAGCAGTTGAAATTTTGAACAATTCGCTAAAATAAAGAAAGAAAAAACGTTTTCTGCGCATTTACCCCCTTTTATTTTTTTCTTTTGTGATTTATACTTAAATAAACGCTGATTAAAGGCTTCACGCCGTTTAACAGTGTTTATTGTTTCTCAATGTTCATTTGCGAAACAACGATTTTAAAGGTGGGTACTGAAAAGTAGTCTTTTAAAAACATCAGCTTTTAGAGACTTTCCTT
>CALDWC010000100.1 GCA_937923945.1 uncultured Treponema sp. | reverse complement strand
GGAGTTCCGATGATACCATAATAATTGCCATGCCTTTTGAAACCAAATCAGACATAATACCGTAAATTTCCTGTTTCGCCCCGACATCAACCCCGCGTGTCGGTTCATCTAAAATCAAAATTTGAGGCTCGGTATACACCCATTTTGCAAAAACGACTTTTTGTTGATTTCCGCCGCTTAAATTACTGCATATTTGTTTTTCACTGTGGCAGGCAATTTTAAATGTATTGATAGCTTCCAGAGCAAGCGGAATTGCTTTTTTCTTTTGAATAACACCATAGCGGTTCGCAATAATTCCAAAGTTCGTTAAATCAATATTGGTGGAAATTGATTTGTCAATCAATAAACCTTCATCCTTCCTGTCCTCGGTAATAAATGCAAAACCATTTTCCCGTGCAATACGGGGATTATATGAGTGTAAATTGATTTTTTGATCGCGGACATACATCTCACCGCCCGTTGCCTTAAAAGCGCCGTATATCGTTTTCATAATTTCAGAGCGTCCGGCTCCGACCAAACCTGCAACGCCTAAAATTTCTCCTGCATGCAAAGAAAAACTAACATCGGAAAAAAGTCCCGCTTTTGTTAAATTTTTTACCGCAAGAATTTCTTTTCCCGGCGAAACTTTTTTCTTTTGAAAAAGATTTCCCAAATCCCTTCCGATCATCAGGCGAACCAATGAATCGTTTGTTACTTCGTTGATGTTTTTTTGTGCAATAAATTTTCCGTCGCGCATGACGGTTGCTCGATCGCATATTTCAAAAATTTCTACAAGGCGATGCGAAATATAAATAAACGAAACTCCCTGCGCCTTTAATAAGCGGATAAGAGAAAAAAGCTTTTCAACTTCTTTTTCACTTAATGCTGCGGTCGGTTCATCTAAAATAATCGTTTTAGTATGAGAAAGAAAAGCCTTCGCAATTTCAACGAGTTGCTGTTGTCCGACCGACATATCCCGCAAATATTTTTTCGGGTCCAAGTGCAAATCTAATTGTGCAAGGAGCTTTTCCGTTTTCGTCCGCATTTCTTTTTTATGCAATAATCCCAAAGCTCCATGACGTTCCTTTCCTAAAAAAAGATTTTCTTCTATCGTCATATCGGGAATATTACTTAATTCCTGATAAACAAAATAAATTCCTTCTTTTTCGGCTTCTTTCGGATGCGAAAATTGTTTTTCAACGCCGTCGATGGTGATTTGACCGGAATCCTTAGTATAAACACCGGTCAAAATTTTCATGAGCGTAGACTTTCCCGCTCCGTTTTCACCGAGGAGCGCATGCACTTCACCACTTGCAATTTCAAGACAGGCATTGTCGAGCACGCGCACGTCATCAAAATTTTTACAAATGTTTTTCATTTCAATATGCATACGATTCAATCCACTTAAAAAAGTATTTAAATATTAGAAATAATATATATTTTTCAAGTATTGTCAAGTCACCGCAATTTTATGATCGGCGCGTTTCCTTAATAAAATGCTTATTAAAGGAAGCACTGATTAAAGGCTTGACGCCGTTTACCGGCACGGAAATCAAGTTTGTAGAATCATTTTAATACTGTATGACTTTTAATTAATAGCCACATAGATTTGAAAAATCTAACGATTTTCCTATTATTTTTTGTGTTTTAATAATGCTTTGCATAAATTATCGCTTTATCAGTACCGAAATTTGTTCGTTAAAACAATTTTATCATATTTTGCGTTAGCAAAATCAAAAAGCACTTATTGGTGCGTTCTGCATGGAAGTTTTTTAAAAATATTTTGCTTCGCAAAATGTGCGAAGCCAGCCGTATGGCATCATTTCCCGAAAATTGATTTACCTGTTTGCATAAACACGGTACTTGACAAAAAGGATAATTTTAGATATACTGACTCGTATTTTCGGGATGTAGCCTAGTGGCTAAGGCGTCTGCTTTGGGAGCAGAAGATCGGGGGTTCAAATCCCTCCATCCCGATAGGAAACTATCAATACATCAATGGTGAATTTATTAGCGTTTCCTCGTGGGATCGTAGCTCATCAGGATAGAGCAACTGCCTTCTAAGCAGTAGGTAGGGGGTTCGAGTCCCTCCGGTCCCGTTTTATTAGATTTAGGTTGCTTTTGTGGAAAACATCGATGAAATCGCCACTGCGGCACTCAAAGCAGGGCGAATTATTTGCGAAAGTTCCGGCGAAACGTATCGGGCTGAAGATACCATTACCATCATCGGACATTCGCTGGGAGCGGAACGGGTGGAAGCCTATGTAACACCGACTTGTATTATTACACAAACCGAAATAAAAAATGATTCCGGTAAATCGATAAAATCCACCCAAGCGGTACGAATCAAAAAACGGGCGACA
The DNA here is from genome assembly GCA_937923945.1 of uncultured Treponema sp. Taxonomy (GTDB): domain Bacteria; phylum Spirochaetota; class Spirochaetia; order Treponematales; family Treponemataceae; genus Treponema_B. The sequence goes on along the minus strand of CALDWC010000100.1, from coordinate 803 downwards.
AATTTGGAAAAAATTACGGCTGTCAATGCGTTGTCGCGGAAAATTGCGGCAAAGCAGGAAGTAGTCGATTATGATAAACTGGAAGCGGAAATTGATAACATTGCGAACATGCGAAGCTACGGTTTCTTTTTTTCTCTGTTTATCGCAGCATTGAGCGGATTTGCGTTTACCAGTTTGTTTGCCGGTTCGCTTCCGGACGCTTGTGTTTCCGCGCTGATCGGAGTGGTGATGCGGCTCGTTCTTTTTGCCGTCGCTCCTTTGAAACTTTCTCCTTTTATTACTACGATTATCGGCGGAAGTGTGGTTTCATTTTTATCCGCTTTAGTACGATCCTGCGGCGTACCGATTCACTTTGCGATTGTCAATATCGGAACACTCATGTACCTGATGCCGGGCGTAGCGATTGTTATTGCGATTCGCGATATTATCGGCGGAGATTATGTTTCGGGAACTTCGCGTGCGATGGAAGCTTTTGTAGTCGCCTTGGCGTTGTCGGTCGGAGCTGCTGCAGGTTTATTGGTGTTTCCCGATGTGCTGAATTACAACACGTCGTTATCGGTACTCCAAAAACCGCTACCGGCTTTTTTTTATGCCGCCGCTGCAAGTATTGCTTTTGCTTGTATTTTTGAAGTAAAAAACAAATTCCATATCGGTCTTGCCGCGCTTGCCGGCGGCGTTTCATGGCTTTTTTATGTGCTTTTACTGCGCGGCGGTGTTTCTTCTCTCCAAGCATGCTTTTTGGGTTCTTTTTCGGCGGGAATTATTGCAGAAATTTTTGCTCTTCTTTTTAAAGCTCCTTCAAC
>CALDWC010000099.1 GCA_937923945.1 uncultured Treponema sp. | reverse complement strand
AGTTTGTGTATGGTTTTGTGAAAAACTGGGGCGTGGCAATTATTATCGTAACGATTTTTATTAGGTTGTTGCTTTTGCCGATATCGATAAAGAGTATGGTCGGAACGCAAAAAATTCAACCCTATCAAGCCCGTATCAGCGAGATTCAGCAAAAATACCGCACCAATCCGCAAAAAATGCAGGAAGAATTGAATAAAATTTACAAGCAGGCTGGATACACGCCGGGATGTGCGAGTGGATGTTTGCCGCTCATTATTCAATTTGCGGTGATTATCGCGATGTTCCAGCTTTTTAACAATTACTTTGAATTCCGCGGGGCGGTTTTTATTCCGGGGTGGATTTCAGACCTTTCGATCGGTGACAGTGTGTACCGATTTAAAAACCCGCTTCCGATTTTGCGTTGGACGGATTTACGGCTGTTGCCGATTATTTATGTTGCAACGCAGTATATTTCCACGCTTTTTATGCGGAAAACTCCGCAACCGCAACAAACGCAGGGTATGATGTTCATGATGATGTATATCGCGCCGGCGATGTTTTTCTTTGTCCTGTATAATGCGCCGTCGGGGCTGTTTGTGCACTGGATTGTGTCAAACTTGCTGATGGTTGTTCAACAGCTTATTACCAATTCGATTGTTGAAAAAGAAAATTTGACAAAAAAAGTCGGATAAGGTGCATGCGGTGCCTCACAATACTGTCGCATTGTTTGTGAGTTTTATGTGAATTTTAGGAGAAAGCTATGATATATGAATTTGAAGGTAAAACCGAAAAAGATGCAATCGATAAAGCGGTTGCGGAATTGCAGTTACAGGTTGACCAGTTTGATGTGGAGATTCTGGAAATCCAAAAGGGAAGCTTTTTTAAAAAAGGCTCCGTAAAAATACGCGTCCACGTTGATGAAGGACCTGCTGCGGCTACTGACGCACAAGCGGGAATAACCGCCGAAACGCCGCGGGAAACGGCACAGATTCCGGTGCAAAACATTGAACCCGTACCGGAAGAAACCGCACAAGCGGTGCAAAATTTTATTGCAGGAATTGTCGAACGGATGGGATACGAAGCGGAAGTCAGCTTGGTAAAAAACGGTCAGGGAAAATTAATTTTCCGTTTTTTAGGTGAACAAGCACCGCATATAATCGGTAAAAAAGGGAAAACCCTTGATGCTTTGCAATTATTTGCAAATATTTATTTAGCGAAGCTTGGTTATCCGCAGGTGCGGGCGATTGTCGATTGCGAAAATTATCGTCGCCACAAAGAAGAAACGATTATCCGTATGGCTTACGATATTGCCGATCGGGTTACCGCAACGAAGCATTCCATCTTGATGGAGCCGATGAATCCGTACGAACGCCGCATTGTACATACCACTTTGCAAAATGTGAATTATATTGAAACGAAAAGCGAAGGAAACGGTTTATACAAGCAGGTACGGGTTATATATAAAAAATAGCGAATGCGCGCTTTTATGCGATTGCTGTAATATTTCCCTGCCGAAATTGTTGTTGAGGAAACGCTGATTAAAGGCTTGACGCCGTTTAATAGCGTTTCCTCAAGGAGTACAAGCACTATGAAAAAAATAATGATGACGGCAGGGGTTCTGCTGATAACGGCGGGGCTTTTATGCGCCGACGGAAATGAGGTATTGGTACAAAAGGTTTCGGATACAACGGCGACGATTACAGAAAAATTAACGGCAATTTTACCGACGCAAACGGTAACCGAATTGTTGGAAGCCGTCGATCAAAACGGTGCGGGGCATATTTCCCGCATGCGATACGGTGAAAAAGAAATGCTTCCGGCTTTAGCTCCGCAGACAGAAAACGCTTCCCGCATTTTGGCGCGCTGGAAACAGAAAAAAACGGTTTTCATGATTGAAAACCTTTATTTGTATAAAAAACAGGCGGACAGAGCCGTTTCCGGTGTGAACGATGTGCAGCGCGTCAACGAGATTTTGCATGCGGTTTCAACATTGGAAGGAATTGAATATTATTCAACGAGCCGCAAAAAAATGCGAACGCTTTACGAAAAATCTTATGCCGTTACGCCCATTACCGCGGCGAAAAAGACGGTATACGAAAAAACGGCGGATGACTTCGCGGCGGCGGAACAGTTGGTTTTGCAAAAAGATTTAACCTTCGGAGAATTTATTTACAAATATTCTTATGATGCCGATAATGACAGTGCAGGTTTTGTATGCGAAAACACCGAAAAACTTAAATACGGTGTTTTTTCGCTGGTGGCGCCTTATGAAATGAATGCGGCGTTGGTCGTAATTGATTTTGGTGATTACTTTTTGGCGTATGCGAATACGCGGGCGAATTTTGCAAAAATGCCCGGAATAAGCGAAAAGTTGCAAAATTCTTTTTCGACACGCGCCGACGCTCTGTACCGCTGGTTTGTCGCACAATATGAAAAAAATTGAAAAAACGAAAGAAAAAGGAATTGAGGATAAAAAAATGCCGCTGAAAAAAGTTATTTTTATCATTATTATTGCGGTTTTTGCCGTGCTTTTTGTATCTGCAGGAACTATTTTTGTAGTTGCAAACAACGGCGGTACCGCGGTAACAGCACAGGAGAAAAAAAATATGGATGAATTAAAAGAATTTGAAAAAACGGCTGCCGACGGGTTATATGCCGTGATGCAAACGACAAAGGGAAATATTGTCCTTACTTTGCACTTTAAACAAACGCCTTTAACCTGCACGAACTTTGTCGGTTTGGCTGAGGGAAAACTCGACGTAACAGCCGGAAAACCTTTTTATGACGGGTTGACGTTTCATCGGGTGATTCCGAACTTTATGATTCAAGGCGGTGATCCGCTCGGTAACGGCACCGGCGGTCCCGGTTATCAATTTCCGGACGAGTTTGTACCGACGCTCCGTCATGACAGTGCCGGGGTGCTCTCAATGGCGAATGCTGGACCAAACACAAACGGTTCGCAGTTTTTTATCACGCATGTGGAAACGCCCTGGCTTGACGACCACCACACGGTTTTCGGTAAAGTGGTCAAGGGGCAGAATGTCGTCAATGCGATTGTGCAAGGGGATCGTATTGAAAAAGTGTTGATTATTCGTAAAGGTGCTGAAGCGAAAAAGTTTGATTGTTCGCAAGCCGCATTTGATGGGTTACGGAAAAAAGTGGCGACGGCAAATGCGGAAACGCGTGCAGCGGCACTGAATGCGATTCATCGCGCCGCAGCCGAAAAAATTGCGCAAAAGTGGCCGACCGCCGTGAAAACGGAAAGCGGTTTTTACTCGGTGATTACCAAGGCGGCGACCGGAGCGAAACCGAAAGCGGGGCAAACCGTTTCGGTGCATTACCGCGGCTCGCTTTTAACAACCGGTATAGTGTTTGACGATAGTTCAATGCACGGACCGCTGACATTTCCGGTAGGGCAGGGCAAAATGATTGCCGGTTTTGACGAAGCTGTTTTGGATATGTGTTTGGGTGAAAAACGCACGATTATTTTGCCGCCGGAACTTGCGTACGGTGATCGGGATATCGGAAACGGTTTAATCCCGCCGAACTCGTACCTCGTGTTTGAGCTTGAGCTGATTTCAATTCAGTAAGGCAATACCGCAAGCGAAAATAAACGCATCGAAAAAATCGGTATTAACTTTGAAGTGCGGGAAAACGCTTTAAAGTAATATAAACACCGCCCGCCGCTCCCGGACGTTTCAGCTTGTTTTGGGAAATGCGGCGGGCGTCCTTTTTGTAAATGCGCGTGACGTGATGCGTAAAATCCGCTTTTGATTGTTGATTCTGCGCATCAGTTGGAATTTTCGACTTTTTCGTTCAATTTTGTTTCGCTGTTTTCATAAACAATTAAATATTTGCGAGAGGGTATTGAGGTGTCCGCATCGATGTAGGGACTGACGCGGAATTGCGGTGCGTTTTCATGCGGTGAAAAAAGTACGGAGTAGGCGGTAAAAAATGCGCGGTTGAATTCTTCGTAGATTGACACGGTGAGTTTTTTTTGATTTGCGATTATGTCTTCGCCGGCAAAAATGGATGCGACTAAAAGGAGTTCAACTTTTTCATCGGAAACGGTAAAAGTTTCTTCCGCGTTCATGAGCGTGTCCGGCAGTTTGAAGTCAACAACAATGTCGCAGGCGGCTTCGAGGGGGAGCGTGTCTTCCATCGGAAGCAGCGAAATATACACTTTTTCAGGGTGCGATTTTTGGGCTTGCATGAGATAGCGGGCACTTCCTTCCGGTAATCCCAGCGCAATGACAATGTGGGCATTGCTCGAGTCGATAGTTTCCGCAATCGAACGTAAAATGACGTTGCCGGAGCGGGTGAGCATGTCATGGTAGGTATACAGCTGAATATTTGATTTATCCGCGGACATATAATCTTTTTTGAGATAAGTAAGGATTTTGTCCCGCTTTTCATAATCTTCACCAAGGATGATGAGTGCTTTACTGGTGATCACGCGCTGCGGCGGTGCTGCTGTTTGTACCGGAGCCGACTTTTTACAGGAAAACAGGATACCACAGCAAAGAATAGCAAACAATAATTTTTTCATACGGTGTTATTATACTGAAAAAACAAAAACTGATAAGGGGATGACCGTATCGAAAAGTGCGGAACGTGTTCGCGAAAAGTGATTTTTACGTGATTTAAATAAAAAGCCTCTTGACTAAATTTATCGTTTTAGTTATAATGAAGCACTTTCCCTGGTTGTGTAATGGTAGCACTGCAGATTCTGGTTCTGCCTGTGGGGGTTCGAATCCTCCCCGGGGAATTTGGTCCCTTCGTCTATCGGTTAGGACATGAGATTCTCAATCTTAAAAGACGGGTTCGATTCCCGTAGGGACCGAGTAGACTGCGGGACGATAGGGTATATCATGGAATATAGAGAGTCGACATTTGATGAATTGGTAAAAAAAATTTCAACGGATGAAGCTCGAAAAATGCTTGACAGCATCCGCGAAAATGTCGATGCAACCGCTTATACTTTTGAATCTTCCGACTCTTCCAACAACTTTGTATTTTCAATCGGTGGGAAAAGCAGGGGAAATCTCACCCAAGAACCGTTTTTTATCCGAATATTTTTACGCATTATTGCTTTTTTTCGTTCCGTCTCGTTGCAGACCGCGTACAATGACTATTTATTGGGAAAATTGGCAACTGAACTCAAACACATTGCAAAAGATTATTATTCACCGACGAACGGTTGTTTTACCGATGTATTTTATACCGGCTTAAAAGAATTACGAAAAACGCAGCTCTTTTTTTTGGGGTTACTACAAGCGTACGACACCGATAAAGGTGAGTTTTATATTTTGCTTTCATCATTTATTGCTCCGAATATTTATGAAATGCTTTTGAAAAAAACTGACCCCTTTACGTACTCTATTGGGCTTGATTCGGTAGTTAATACGCGGGCAAACTATTCCCGTGAAGTTGATGCAATTTTGAATCAGTTAACGGAAGAACAAAAAACGGAACTGTATACCTGTGCAAAAGCAATTGAGTGGATTAAAAACCTCTGCGATGTTTCAATCGACAAAGCTTTATTGAAATTTTCCGGAGCGGAAAATGAACGAACGTGTTTGGGTATAACGATTTTGTCTGAAATGCAGCTTTTAACGTCGGTACTCGCTTCGGCGCGCCGAATCCCCGACGAAGTGCTTCAAACCCTTTTTTTATTATATAATCAGGAAAATATTGCCATTTGTTATGATGAGCTGGAAAACGAATCGGAAAAGTTTAAATCGGATGCAGCGGATGCGCTGAAGGCAATTGACCGATTTACTTCCATTATTCCGATGATACCGATTTTGCGCCATGTTGCGAAAGATATTTCATGGCAGCCGATACATTTGGAAGCGGGGGAGGACTGGTACATCTTTTTCAAGCATGCTTGGAAAGAGCGTTTAAGCAAAAAATGGGACTCATTTACTGCCGAACAAGAAAAAACAAAAATTAAACAAAATATGCTTGCCGTTTTGGAAACGGACGCGCTTTTGCCGCTGACTTATGAACCGTGGCAAACCATCAATCTCAACTATGATTTTTCACGGCGACTCAGCATCGAATTTTTAAAAACGCTTTTTAAAACAACGGTTCCTCATTTTTTGCAGATTCTCAATATTATTGCGGTAAACGGCAAATTTATACGGCGTGAAAATGCAACCGAATTTGCCGATACGCTTTCACTGCTGCGACAGTTTTCTGATTTTATCACTTCGTTTGAAGCGATGCTTTCTCCGGAAGGTGAAATCGGAGCCGGCTTCGAAAACCTCAAGCGGGAAAAAGTGGTCGGTTTAACATTTAAAAAGAATTTGGATACGCTTTTAAAAAGTCTTGAAACCAATGCGTGGCAACTCATCGATAATTGCACGAAAATATTTACTTCATTATATGCGGTGTTAACTGGCATTATGTCGCGAAATAAAAAAGGCTTATATGCAACATTATCAAATATAGACAACGTCAATGCCAATAAAACCGAAGAGTTTTTGGAAAAGTTGCAAAAAGTGTATAAACAAATTTCGGAAGTTTTAACTATTTTGGAAAAAACCAAAAAACTCGGCTTATGAGCGTACAACATCTTGCGTTTCAATTTAATCAAGCGATTGCGCGCACCCATACAAATGCAACGGCGCCGCTTTTTCCTACCTGCCATCTTTCAACGCTTGCCGCCGGCGATATGAAAACGTATGCGGGGCAACCGAATAAAAATCGTGTGCAGTTTTTATGCAATCTCAATCTTGCACCGGAAACTCTGCGATACGCAACGCAAGTGCATAGCCGGCATATTTTATTTTTCACGGATGAGACAACTCCTTTTTTACCGGACACGGAGGCGGACGGGATTATCACAACGGATAAGCGTTTAGTGCCTGCTGTTTTGGTTGCGGACTGTATGCCGATTTTTTTATATGATACGCGAAGCGGAGCTTTCGGAGTACTGCATTCCGGGTGGAAAGGAACCGGTATTGCAGCCGATGCTTTGGATTTACTTGAGAAACGCTTCGGTTCAAAACCTTCCGATGTTTTGTTTGTATTTGGTCCGCATATCGGTTCGTGCTGCTATACGGTTGATGCTTCCCGTGCTGCGTATTTTTCCGCTATCGAAAAAACGTGCGTGCGGCTTTCGGTAAAAAAGCTTTTGCGGTTTAGCCGGCGACACTATTCGTTGTCGCTCGCATATGCGAATCGGGCATTGCTGGAACGGAAAGGCGTCCCGCCTGCTAACATTACGGATACGCAGCTTTGCACTTGTTGTACAACGGTCCGTAACGCAGCTGAGCGCGGACTCATACCGACAAACGGTCATTCTTCATTTTCCGAACGGGAACATTTTCTTTTCGGTTCAAACTGTCGTGAAAATACGAATGCAGACGGCTCTTTTACGCGGATGCTTGCGGCAATAGACTGGGAAACGGGTTGCTCCCGTTAATCGGCGTATGTTATATTCCACAAAAAAAGCCCTTGAGCGGGAGCGGTAAATCCCGCTTTTTTTCTGTCACGGGCATGGAGGATTTCCGCAAAGTCTTTTTCGGTACCGCCTTTTTTTTCCAGCTCAATCATCGTACCGACTAACGAACGAACCATTCGCCACAAAAACGCATTGGCGGTAATTTCAAAAACGATCATCTCATTTTGTATAAAAAAAAAGGCTGCTTCGATGTACCGGTTTTTCCGTTTGCTCATGTCTCCGCTCGCTGCAAACGTTGTACAATCAAGTTCTCCGTGCAGCTCCTGTGCCATTTTGTTCAGCGTTACGATGTTCGGCATATATCGTATGTTCCATGAGTAGCGGGTTGAGTGTGCAAAGGTAAACTCTTGCGTGTTACAAAAATAGCGGTAGGTACGCGAGCGGGAATTAAACCGTGCGTTAAAATCGGCTGCAACTTTTTTTGCGTCTACAATACGGATGTCGTGCGGCAGCAATGAGTTTAAAGCCGGCATGTAGTTATAAGGCGGCATATTTTTAATGTCGGTAAAAAAGTTCGCAATTTGTCCGATTGCATGAACCCCCGAATCCGTTCGTCCCGATCCGATAAGCTCTGTTTTGTGTTTGAGGATTTTTTCCAATGCTTTTTCGATTTCGCCCTGCACGGTGCGATAGGTTTCTTTTCCGGCGTTTGTTTGTTTTTGCCAACCGCAAAAATCCGTTCCGTCATATGAAACGGTTAAAAGAATATTTTGCAAAAAAGCATCATCGGCATCTCGGATTGAATCAATCATCGGTATGAAGTTCCAACTTTAAATTGTCGTATAAGCTCCGTGCTAAATCCAAAAGCGGTCCCGGTTTTTCTTTACTGGTTTTTCCCAGTCCGAACATTTTTGCGAGATTGCTTTTTTGGTGTTCCAACTCAGCTGTTCGTTTTTCCGGCTCATTGCGAAAACCGTATTTATATAACAGCAGCGCTTGCAGATAAATCACCCCGTCATATCCGTAATTTTTGTCGGTGTCGGGTCCGAGATTTTTTGCGCTCGAAGTAATTTCCCGTCCCTTCTGTTCGTTGAATAAAGCTTTACGATAGAGGAAAGTCGCTTTGTGATAAAATAAATCCGAAATATATTTAAAATTTTGATCGGGATTTTTATCGTCAAGCATTTTAAAAAGCCACGCTGCCCGCAACGAGCAGATTGCCTGCTTTACGGTCGGTGAAAATTTTTTATCAAAAACCGAATAACACATAATTGCAAGATAATATGAAGCCGCTCCTTCATTGATAGTTCTCGGATCGGAAAAATTTAATTGCGGAAAAATCTTTTGCATCGATGTGTAGCGGTTTTGGGTGTTTTCAAAAAGTTGAGCAATAACTGCGGAACTCGGCAAGCGAAAATCGGCGGGAAAACTCGCGTAATAGCATTTTGGACAAACCACAATCTGATAGATGAGCGGAATAACTTCGCCGTACTTAGCCGAAGGCGTATAGGTTCTATGGAGCTCATCGGTTAAATCGCCTGCGATAAGCCGTCCGCCGCCTTGGTGCAATTCTTCTTTTTTGAACTTTGCTTTGCATACCGGACACTCAAATTGCTCTTTTGCATAATACGTTAAATTTCCAACTTTTGTTTCTTCTTCTTTTTTATGACGAACCATAGTTTCATTGTAATTGAAAATATGGAATTTTTCAAGACGCTTAATTATTTTTTATATTTTACCTGTTTTTAAATATGCTTTTTGCTCCGGTGAAATTCGCCTGCTTTCGCACGCTTTTTGGAGCGCTTTGTTGTGAGTAAAGGTATCGAGGTGTTGCACGGTAAAGTAGGGAAGCGTCGCATCGTACTGTTTGACCAAGGCGGTACTGAAATACCAAGCAACCATCATGCGGACGTAGTACGCATCGGAGGTAAGTGCTGCAACGAGTTCAAGCATTTCCGGTTTAAAGTGCTCGTCGAGGTAATAGCGTAAAAGTAAACCGAGCGCAAAGCGAATCGTGTATTCGTGCGGAGACTTCAACCACCGGAGAATATACGGATATAATTTTTCGGGGAATTTTTTAAAAACCGGCGGTGTAAAACTATCGCAGGTTTGCCAGTTATCAATGTACGGTAAAAACTGTTCGGTTTTTCTCACCGCTTCATCAAAGTCTCGTATGCACTCAATAAAAAACGCATGGAGATTATTTTCTTCAAAAAAGCGATGTGGCAGCTCTTTCACAAATGAAAGCGCTTCCGAATGATTTTCGGTAAAAAATTCTTTTGCGAACTTTCGCAGCACGGGAATGCGGATTCCGATGATGGTGGTTTCATCAACGTTCGGAATTAACTTTTTGTTAAAATCTTTGTACACCGTATCCTGCAGTGAAAAAAGTTTTTGTTGTAGTTCCGTCATTGTGCTCTAGCTCCTTATTGTTCAATCCGTGAACCTTGATTTGTTTTAATCACGTGCAGTTTTTGCGGTATGCGGTTCTCCAATTCGGTGATGTGCGAAATAATACCGAGTAGCTGTAAACTTTCGTATTGGGTTACCAACTCCAAACTGTCAAACACTCGCGCAAGGTTTTCACTGTCCAGTGAACCGAAGCCTTCATCAATGAACATTGAATCAATATGAATACCGCCCGCATTATTCGTAAGCGTATCCGCTAAACCGAGCGCTATGCACACCGATGCGATAAATGTTTCACCGCCTGAAAGCGTGGAAACAAACCGCGTTTTTCCCGTGTGAGAATCATACACCAATAAATCCAAACCGGAGTAACCCTGCTTGCTTTGCGCTTCCGAACTCAATTCCAAAAAATACCGATCATTTGAAATTGCCGTAAAGCGTTTATTTGCAAAGGTTATCACTTGCCGGAATAAATGCGAAAGCCTCCAGGTATCGAACTTTAATTTTTTTGTATTGTTGCCGGAAACTTTATCGTATAATTTTTTAATCGCGTTTGCTTCGCTAACGGCTGCCTCGTGATTTTTGCACAATTCGGTGTACCGATTATGTGTTTCGGTTGTTGCCGTTAACTCTTCCGTGGTTAAAATTAACCGTTCTTGGATTTCATCCGCTTTTGAACTATAAGCTGCAATTTCACCGAGTATTTTTCCCAAATCAAGTTCCGGTGCGCTATCCAATTCGGTTTGCAAGCTCTTTATTTTTTCGGTTACGGCAATTTTGTTTTCATTAAATCGGGAAATTGTTTGACGGTATTCATCGATTGTATTTTCATCCAGAAAAAAATTTAAAACATTTTCTTTTTCAATAGATACCCGTTCACATTCGCTTTCAAGTTCCGCATTATTTTTTTCAAGTTGTTCGCTCATTGCTGAGAGTTGCTTTTCCGTTTCTTCAATTTGTGTTTTTTGTTTTTCCAATTTCGTCGTCACTTCCTGCACATTTTCGTGGTGTGCATTGATGGTGCGGGTTACGGTTTCTTTTTCGGTAATTGTTTTTTCCAATGCAACTTCCGGTGAATTTGCCGTAATATCAAACCCGTCCGGTAAAATTTTTTCAAGCTGAGTTTGATTTGCTTTGATGGCAGCCTGCAATTCCGTTTGCTTTTTTTCCAACTCGGTTAGTTCCGAAAGAATTTGTTCACCGGTACGCTCAAGCGTTTTAATTCGCTGTTCAATCATTGCTTTTTTTTCAATCGCTTGTTTTGCAGCGGACAGTTTTTTTGTTGCATCGTTTAATTCCGTCCGAGCGGTTTCAAGTTTCGTATTCATTGCATCGGTTTCAAGCGCCGCTGCATCGAAACCGCTTTCGGATAGTTTATTTTCCAAATCGGAAAGGGACTCGGATATTGCGCTCAGTTTTTCGCGAAATGAAATTGCTTTTTCCCGTATCTCATCCCGTTCCGTATTAAAATTTTTTAAAGCGTTTTCCGATTTTTCGATTCGCTCATCAAATGAAAATGTACTCATCAATTCCGATGTTGCGGGCTTCGGATGATGACGCGAACCGCAAACCGGACACGGCTCATCATCTCGGAGCGTAGCGGCAAGTTTTACAGCAAGGGCTGCTTGCTCTGTTTTTTCTTTTTGCCGTTTTAGCTGCTCCAGCTCTTCCGTTTCAATAAGAATATTTTTTTCAAGGAGCGACAATTTGGTTTTATACTTCGTTACATTTATTTCGGTTGCATTGCGCGTCAGCTTTTTTTCGTTGTACTCTTTTAAAACTTGTACACTTTGCTGTATCTTATCGTATCGTGTTTTTTTTGTTTCAACTTCATCCGAATACGCATTCAGTTTTTCTATTTTTTCGCTCAGCGGTTCCAATTCGTTTTTCAGCGCCGCAAGTTCTTCACTCTTTTGTTCATATTCTTTTTTTTTCGGTTTGATCATACGTTCCGTTTCGAAAAGTTTTCCTTTATCGACACTAAAATTTTCATAGAGGCGTGCGGCTTGCTGCAACCGATCTTCTTGTTGAATGAGCTTTTCGCGTAAAAGTTTTTGCGCTTCGATATATGCAAGCGTATTTTCATTCGTGAGTTCCGACAACTGCGTTTCGCTTGTTTTTGCCGCTTCGGTTACCTCATCGAGTTTTTTTTCAGCGGCGGTTCTTTTTTCTTCCAGCTCCGCAATATTTTTTACGTGCACGATGAGCGGCAGTACTTTTTGCGCCTTGTCTACTTTTTCTTTTAAAACGCTCATTTCATTTTCATCCGCTTGAATTTTTTCAAAGCGTTCTTTTTCTTCGGCAAGTTCTTTTTTCTTTGCGTCGAATCGTTCCGCTTGAAATTTTTCCGCACTTTTAATTTCAAGCTGCTTGCTCACTTCCGCCGCTTCCCGTTTTAAAGTGTTAATTGTTTCGCGCGCTTCCCGTTGAATGCTCTCATAATTATTATCGTTGTATGTTTCCTGCATTTTTTGAATTTGATTTTCAAGATTGATAACTTCAGTTTTTTTCAAAGCGGCTTCATCGGAAAGTTTTTTTATAAACGAAGAAAATTTTTTTACATCAAAAATGTCTTTTAGAATTTCTTCTTTTTCTTTTGAGTTTTGTTTTATAAAATCTGAAAATGCACCTTGCGGTAATAAAATTATTTTTGAAAACTCTTCATAGGAAAGTTTTATAATATCTAAAATTTTATTTTGCACTTCCGTTTTTTTACCTGCAAATTCATGACATTTTTTTTCATCATCAAGCGAAAACAATTTACAAACATCCGTATTGTTTTTTTCATTCGGAACCGAACGATAAATCTCGTATGAATGTGCGGTACCGTTTTCGTTTATGCGAAACGTAAAATCAACGAAAGAGTCATGATCGCTTTCGGAAATAAAATCGGATGCAAAACTTTTTTTATTCGGTCCCTTAACAAACGAAGGCGTCCTACCAAAAAACGCATAACAAATCGCATCGAGGATGGTTGTTTTACCGGCACCGGTGTCACCCGCAATTAAAAATATTCCTTTGTATATCGAAAAATCCACTTCAACTTTTCCGTTGAAAGGACCGATGTTTTTCATAATCAATTTTATCGGTGTCATTCGTTATCCTCCTCAGCGGCGTTCCAAAACCTTTGCGCTAAATCCAATTCGGCATCATCGGTTTCACTGCCGATTTCTTTGATGAATAATGTATAAATTGTTTTAAAATCCCGTTCACCGATTGCTTCAATCGTTTGATTGTCCGTGCGGTTCGTCATCATACTTTGAAAATTATTTTGAGTGATGTGCATAATCAAGGGAAATTTTTTATGTAAAAGTTTCATGGGCGATTCGACTGCCTCCGAATTTTCAAGTTCAATTTGTAAATAGTCATTACGATGGGCGTCAAACTTATCGGTTGACATAAACTCGGAAAATTCTCCGTTTAAAACTTGGAGGCGATGTCGCTGGGGGATTTCAACTTTTGAAACAAACGGCTGCGGTTTTTTTTCACGACAGTTCAACTCAATGCGCAGCGCGAATTTTTTGTAATTATTATTTTTAACTTCGTCAAACGAATACGCAAAAGGAGAGCCCGCGTAGTACATGCGGTCGGTGATTTTTGAAAATGAATGGATGTGTCCCAGTGCAACATAATCAAAAAAATGAAAAAGTGTTGCGGAAACATGCTCGACCGTTCCGCGGAACTGGACTTCCGTTTGAGCGACCGGCGTTGTGTAAAGATGCGCCAACAATACGTTCGGCATTTCATCGATGATTTTCGTTTGTAAAAACTCGCTTACTTCAGCGAGAATTTCTCCTTGACTGCTGATACCGTAGGATGTTTTTTTGTTTTTAAAAAACGATTGCTGCAAAAACGGAAGTAGAAATATTGCGCAGCGTTCACCGCCTGATTCAAAAATAATCGGCTCATAGGTTTCATCAAAACTTGTTTGAATAAAAATGTTTTGCGTTTTAAAAATTTCCCGCGCATAGGAAAGCCTGATCGTTGAATCGTGATTGCCTGAAATAATAAACACCGCAAGATTCGGAAGTTCCGCCCGAAGCGTTTCCAAAAAATTCCCGAACAAGCGAACCGCTTCTTGTGAAGGCATCGCTTGTTCGTAAATATCGCCGGTAATGAAAAGCGCATCGTAGTCGTCTTCTTTGAGTAGCCGCACAATGTGTTTGAGCATAAAAACTTGATCATCATACAACGATATTTCGTATAATTTTTTTCCTAAATGTAAATCGCCAATCTGCAAAAATTTCATACGGTGATTGTACTATAAAGTTAAAAAAAAGTCTTTTTGCTATAAAAATAAATTCAAGCGATTCTTTACGGTTTTAGAAAAATTATTTCTTTTTTTTTCATTTACGGTATATTGACTTTTTTTCGCCTTTGGAGTATACTCATAAAAATAGTATACGGTTTCTGAAATTTCTTTTTAGAAAGCGAAATGAGCTTTTACTTTTTGCGGATGTCATATAACGGCTATTATCCAAGCTTCCCAAGCTTGTGACGTGGGTTCGACTCCCATCATCCGCTTATCTATTGTAATATCGGTATTTCATAAAAGTTCTATTTATAAAACGGGTAACAATAATCAATGATTTGAGGGTAATGAAAGCGATGCAAGATCAGATGCAGGTGAAAAATAACGGTTCAATCGCAGCAGAGCTTTGGAAATTGGGCTATCCGACCATGATTGCCATGGGAATGCAAAGCTTTTATGACATTGTGGATATGGCATGGATCGGACAATACTCCCAGCAGGCGGTAACCGGCGTTACAATTTTTTCCGTTTTGTACCAGCTTTTTACCGTTCTCAATGAAGTTGCCGGTTCCAGTTCCGTTGCTATGATTTCGCAAAGTTACGGACGCGGCGATCATGAACACACCCAGCGTATCGCGGAACAAACGATCAGTTTTAAAGTAGTGTTGGCAGTTCTTTCCGGACTGCTTCTTTTTATTTTTTTAAAACCGCTTTTGCATTTATATACCAAAGACGAACAGGTAATCCGCCATGCACTTGATTACGGCTGGTTGCGTATTTTCTTTTTGCCGCTTGCTTTTTCATCGTATTCGGTAAATACGATTTTCCGCTGTACCGATGACTCAAAAACTCCAATGAAAATAATGGTGTTTGCCGGTTTACTCAATTTTATTTTAGACCCGATTTTTATTTTTGAAACGGTTCCCCCGATCGGAAATATATCGCTGCCGTTTGAAATTCACGGATTGGGACTGGGTGCATTCGGCGCATCGCTTGCAACCTGCGTTTCCATTACGGTGAGTTTTATCACCGGTTTTGCGATTTTGCTGTCAGGGAAAAAGGGGCGAACGATTGATGTGAAAGGATTGTTCCGGCTCGATCGTGAAATTGATTTTGACTTGCTGCGAATCGGTTTACCGGCAGGCTTTAATATTTTTGTCCGTCAGTTTTTTATATCGCTTTTAATCAAGTTTGTCAGCCAGTATGGCGATGTGGCGACTGCGCTTGCCGGTGTTGGCGGAAAACTTTCGGGCTTTGCGCTCGTGCCGCTTTTCGGATTTAACATGGCGAGTTCAGCAATCGTCGGACACCACTTGGGACGCGATGACGTACACGCGGCAAAACGGACTGCGCTGGTCGGCGCTTTTATTTGCTGCGGAACGGTTGCGGTGATTACGCTACTGTTGCTCCTTTTTCCGCGTGCTATTTTGTCTCTTTTTTTTGAGAGTGCGGAAACGATTGACAAGGGTGTTATGATGGTGCGTATTTTAAGCTGCTCATATATTCCGCTTTCCTTTACTATCGGACTTCAGGCGGTTTTTTCCGGTTCGGGACATACCCGTCCGCTCTTGTATGCAAGCGTCGGTTCGAGTTGGGTTGTGCAGTTACCTTATCTTTTTTTGGCGGTAACCGTGCTGCAGCTGCCGCTTGAAGCGGTATGGGTTTCATACGTGCTCGCCGAAATCGCTCATTTGGGAATTGCACTCTTTCACTACAAAAAAGGCGTTTGGATGACTAAGCGGGTAGCGTAGGCATACTTGATTTTTTCTTTTATTTGATATATAAGGAGGCAATAATTAAAAGCAACCTGCCGGTTGTAATGTGAGGAGTATTTCTATGAGTGTAAAAAAAATAACGGAAAAAGTTTTTTGTATAACAACGCGGATTCATAAACCGAATTTGCGCTTTGAGGGAATTTGGGAAGTTCCGAACGGAGTCACGATTAACTCGTACCTTATTCGCGGTGAAAAAAACGTTCTCATTGATGGAACCCTCGGAGACGATGAATCCGGAAACGGGTATATCAAAGACTTGGCGGAGTTGGGGATGACACTTTCCGATATTGATGTAGTGGTGCTGAACCACATGGAACCCGATCATTCCGGTTTTATCAGGCGTATCGCTTCCGTGAATCCCAAAGTGCAGTTTTATGCTACGGCAAAAGGTGTCGCTTTTGTTAAAAACTTTTTCAAAATAACGGAAAATTTACATGCGGTTACGGATAATGAAACCTTACCGCTCGGTGGCTCTGATGAGTTGCGCTTTTTTGAAACACCGAACGTCCACTGGCCGGAAACGATGATGACGTACTACGCTGCAGAGGGCGCTTTATTTTCCTGCGATTGTTTCGGCGGATACGGAGACGTGAGCGCTAAACTGCTCGATGCGGAAAATTCCGAAGCGGACATTAGAGCTTATGACGAAGAAGTGCTGCGGTACTATGCAACCGTTATGGCGAGTTTTAATACGTTTATCCTCAAAGCAATCGACAAAGTGCCGTCCGATGTCCGTATTATTTGTCCGAGTCACGGCATTATCTGGGGAAAGCAGCGGGCTCACATCATTGACCTTTATAAAAAACTTGCCGGCTATGGAACAACCTGCGAATTTGACAAAGAAGTGTGTGTCATTTGGGGATCAATGTACGGATACACCAAGCAAGGCGTTGACGCGGTTGTCCGCGGTTTGGAGCGCAAAGGAGTGCCTTACACAATGCTTCAAATTCCCGACATGCCGACCGCCTACGTTCTCGCTGCAGCGTACAAAGCAAAATGCCTCGTTCTTGCAATGCCAACTTACGAATATAAAATGTTTCCGCCAATGGCACACATTTTAGATCTTTTTGAGCGGAAGCATTTTTATAAAAAGAACGTCCTCCGTCTCGGCAGTTGGGGCTGGGTCGGCGGTGCGAAACGTGAATACGAGCAACGCATCGAAAAAATGCAGTGGACAAATCTGCCTTCTTATGAATGGCAAGGCGTTCCGCTGGAAAACGATTTAGCCGAACTGGAAAAACTCGGTGAGCAGCTTGCCGAGACGTTATAAAGGTTTTCGGGGTATTTTTAACCGAGAGTTTTTTGCTAAAACCGTTTCGGGTTGTCTCATTTGAGACAATCCGAAATTTTTATGTATTGCTTATTACTTCACGTAATTGACACCCGCTTTCCAAAGTGCTAAACAGGCGGCGGTTTGTTGCTGTTGTATCGCATCGGTTCGCATGCGCGGAATGACATTGTTTTCGCTATGCGGCATGAGACCTAAAACGGTTCCCTGCTTGTTGCAAATACCCGCGATGTCTCGTACAGAACCATTCGGATTAAACGGATATACGCCGTTTGCCGTTTTTTTCTCGATGTCGGCATACACCAGTGCAATTTGTTTATTTGAAACGATTTCCTGCATCACATTTTCCTCAGCGAAAAATCGACCTTCACCGTGAGCAATCGGACAGATAAGGGGCTCCGTTAAATCTTTTGTCCAAATACACGTCGATTTTTCAGGAATGAGTGTCACGTACCGGCATTCAAAATGACCGCATTCGTTAAAAGTCAAGGTTGCATCGGGAGTTTTGTAGCTGTCTTTTTTTAACGCGGCGTCGGTAAAACTGCCCGGTAAAATTCCCGCTTTTACCAATACTTGAAAGCCGTTACAAATCCCAATAACCGGTTTTCCTGCAGATACAAAAGCGTTTAAATCATCAAAAAAATAATTGAGCATGTTGTAAGCAAAAAATTTTCCGGCTCCGAGGGCGTCGGCATAGGAAAAGCCGCCGGGAATAACCAATATTTGATAATCGGCAAGCCGTTTTGTTTTTTCTTTCAATGCAAACATTTGAACAATTTCCGCTTCCGCACCGGCGAGTTCAAGCGCCTTTTGAGCATCGTAATCGCGGTTTGTTCCGGGAGCGTGTAATACTAATGCTTTCGGTTTCATATTCTTTTTCCTTTATGAAGGTACTGATTAATTCAATCGAGAATTAATCAGTACCCACTTTTAAAATCGTTGTTTCGCAAATGTTCAGAATCTACCTTTATGCTGAACATTGAGAAACGATTAGGAAACGATGTTAAATGGCGTCAAGCCTTTAATCAGCGTTTCCTAATAGAGGCACTGATTAATTCAATCGAGAATTGAGGGCATCTTTCAAAAACTCGGGTTAGATTTTTAGAGATGCCCGTCGAGTTTTGAAAAATTTTACGTACAATTACATGAATTTTTCAAAACTCGCAATAGACTAAGGAAAGTCTTTTAAAAACTGATGTTTTTAAAAGACTACTTTTCAGTGCTCACCTTTAAAATCGTTGTTTCGCAAATGATCAGATACTCATTGAGAAACAATCGAGAAAAGCTGTTAATGGTGTAAAACCTTTAATCAGCGTTTCTCTATGCTATCATAAATACCGTTTTTATGCAATATCACCGTGCAGCTAAATTGTCTCATT